>DAOUSS010000230.1 GCA_030627085.1 Candidatus Stahliibacteriota bacterium
CCTGCCCGCCGTCAGTCAGGGAAACCGCTCCCACAATTGTAGGCACAGATTCAATCTGTGCTAGCCCAAAGGATCCGTATGGACACGGTTAAAACCGTGCCCTACTTTTTCACCACAAAGGCACGAAGATACTAAGAATGTTAAAGCACCAAATCTCAAGTACCAAATAACAAACAAATTCCAAATCCCAAGCACCAAAGTATAACCTAACAACCAATGCCTAATGACCAAATGACCCGATAGCCTGATAGCCCGATAGCCCAATTATCCGTCTCGACCTTCCACTATTACAAATTTTGTCTCCCGTCTCAGTGGAGAGAACGGTTCACCACCCCCCTCAAAGAACTTGGTAAAAAACTCCGCGTATTGTAACCTGAGTGTATGAACATAGGCACCAAGAACATTTATGCCTATACTAAAGAGATGCCCAAATATAAACACAAGGGGTACAAGAACAAACTTCAGCAGTGGGATCTGTGCCATCACACCTACAAGGATATTTATTGCCATAGCAAGTCCTACCGTCACAAGCCCCAGTGCCATAAGCCTTGAGTATGATATTATATCTCCGACAGTACCCATTATACCCTGATAGAGATTGAAGAGTCCCTTTGCAACTTGAATAAAGAAGTTTCGTGAGGGAATTCCAGATGCAAACAACACAAGAAGGGCTGCAACTATAATGAGAGAAAGAAAAATGGATTTGAATCCCTCAAGCGCTGGAATAAAGGACGCCATCACAAATAGAAGCAAGGATATCCAGAATATATCCCAGGATAACTTGCCTGCAATAGCCTCCAGTATCTTTCCCTGTCTTAACAGTTTTATAAATCCTACAAAGAATCCTGTAAGTATCTGGACTATCCCCACACCAAGCGCAAGGATAAAAAATTTGAGCGGTTCCTTCATAGGGTCAAAGAGAAGTAGTTTTCCCCTGATGATAGCAAGTCTGGGGAAAATTGGCGAGAGCCTCTGCGGGAGGTCTCCAAACCATCCTCCAAGGAGTGCGCCCACGACAATCGTGGCTACACTTCCTGCCATGAGTATCTTTAATAGTCTCTTATCACCCTTAATTCTTCTCATAAACACAAGAGAGATAAATGCAAATATCAATCCGTACATTGCATCAGCAAGACAGAGAGCAAAGAATAAAATAAAGAATGGGGCAATAAGGGGAGAAGGGTCTATCTCCCTGGAATGTGGTGTCCCATAGAGTTTTGTGAGCACCTCAAAAGGTCTTACCGGAGGTCTGTTTTCCAGTTCCACAGGAGGCAGTTCCCCTGCATGTGGCTGTATCTCCTCCACTGTCACCGTAGCAAATCCATCCGATAGTTTCTCCAGCCTTTTTTTATCTTTCTTCCTTATCCAGCCCTCAATGCATACAGCACTGGGGGTCACAAATGCGTTAGAGAGCGCCTTTTCCCTTAGACTTGTGTTGTAATCTTCTTCATAGATAACAAGAATTCGCTCTATATCCCGGGCGATTTCCGCACTCCTCTCAACGATTCTTTCTCTCTGTTGCTTTATCTCTTCAAGTCTATTTTGCAATCCCTTTATAATATCTCGTGGCTTCCCAGTAAATCCATCAAGCCTCGCAGGTTCAAACCCAATGCCTATCAAGAAATTTCGTATCTCATTCCTCACCTCTGCCCTGTATGCAAATATACAATAAATACCTTCTTTTTCCCTTTGGATAATCTCTACCTCAACGGGTAGTTGAGAAACCTTCTCATCAAAATCAGGAGGAGGTTTTGAAACAAATCCCAATTCTACCAATACCTGTTTAAATTCTTTTAATTCCTCAAGGGAAATATTCAGGGACTCCCAGGGAAGTAACTCTTTCCGTTGTGTTTCACACTGCGTTCTTTCTCTCTGTAGCTCGGCTATCTTCCTCTCAAGTTCTTTAACCTCTGAGATTAACTTCTCGTATTTGGAAGAGGCGAGGGTCTCTCTGTACAGATTATTATCAACTACTCTCTTGTTCCCAAAAAGAGTGTCAATAAATGATTCTTTTGTATAGGAGTGCAAATAGTTTATCACCCTCTCAAGTGACGCAATCTTCATATTGAGGTCTGCGCCTTCCTCTTTACTGACCTCTCCCTTCTCCTTGATCTCTGTAATATGTAAAATACCCTCATCCTGAAGCCTTGAAAGGAATTTCGCTCTTTCATCCTTGTGAAGAGCTATGAGCACCTTTTCTATTTGTGATATAGCCATAAGAATATATAAAAAATATTGGAATCAGTCGTGCCAAATTAACTTATAAGCTCTTTTATTATCATGTCCTTCGCTCTTTTAATCCCCTTATTAAATCTCTCTTCTATTTTCTTCTCCTCTTCCTGTACGGACCTATCCAGTTTTTTAAATGAAATATCAGCCCTTTCTTTTGCCTTTTTGACAGCCTCTATCATCTTTTCTTCTCTCTGTTTTTCCTTTTGCTCAAAGATTTTCTCTCTTTTGTCTTCTGCTTCTTTTATAATTTTCTCTGCCTCCTTTTTTGCCTTATTTACGACCTCTTCCGCTTCCTTTTCTGCCTTCTTTATTCTCTGAATGAGACCTTCCATCTACACTCCTTTCTTTTTTTATCTCACTTTCTGTTAATTTATCTTTTTTCAACAGGGAACTTAAGAGATTGCAAGAGAATCGTTTTTTTCAAACATATTTTTATTTCTCTTATGTTCTCTTTCAATCCCTGTTAATTTATTTTTTACAGGGAACTCAAGAAATTTCCTGCCTGCCGTCAGGCAGGAAAGAGAATTTAAGAGATAAATTTGCACGATTTAAAATCGTGCCTACAAAACAATAAGGTAATTATAAAAGTTTTGACACTAATTGGTTAAAGATAATACTGCACAGATCTAATCCCCATTATGTTTTTTAGGCAGATTGCAAGATTTATTTGTGGGAGGCATCTCTTTGTGGGAGAGACCTCCCGGTCTCGAC
>DAOUSS010000208.1 GCA_030627085.1 Candidatus Stahliibacteriota bacterium
AATGTTTCCAAAAGCAGAATTAAAGAGGATAAGAGACGAGTTTCTTGAAAAGTATTACGGCAAAGTCTAGAAACAGGGGAGGGACGCACCTGCCTACCGCCTGCCGGCAGGCAGGGTAGACAGGAATTAATACAGATGCACACAGATGGTCAATGGGTAATTAGGTTATTGGGTTATTGGTCATTAGGTCATTAAGTATTCAGCTTTTTGATACCCCAATGATTTTAACATATCTGCGTCCTAAAAAACAAAAGTAATCTGCGTTAGAGATATGAAACTAAATGTTAATGCAACAAGGATGGAACTTCTAAGGCTCCGTAAGCGAACGAAGATTGCCAAAAGGGGGCATAAGCTTCTGAAGGATAAGCAAGATGAACTTATGGAGAGGCTCCTTGCGATGACAAAAGAGGTAGAGGAACTGAGAGAGAAGGTTGAAAGGGAAATTGCCAACGCTACAAAGAAATTTCTTCTTGCAAGGGCAGGAATGGAGCCGGATCTTTTGGAGGAGGCGCTCTTCATCCCGACAAAACGGGTTGAGGTAGAACTGGAAGAAAAAAATCTCTTAAATGTGAAGGTTCCTGTACTAAAACAGTCTGTAAGTGGTGAAATTATCTCGTATGGATACTACGGGACATCACCAGAACTTGATGCTGCACTTTATAGTCTTGATAAAATAATAGGTAATTTGCTTGAACTTGCTGCAATGGAGAAGACGCTTGAACTCATTGCGGTTGAGATTGAGAAAACCCGAAGAAGGGTGAATGCCCTTGAATATATCCTGATACCGAGCCTTGAAGAAACCCTGCGCTATATAGTAATGAAACTTTCCGAAATAGAACGCTCTACACACTCAAGACTGATGAGGATAAAAGACATCGTAAGGGCGCATTAATTCCGAAATATGAGTTAGCAACACCGAAGTCACCGAGTGATCATCAAAGTTGTAGGCACACCTGTCCCGTTACAGGCGGGAAATTCAATTTGTATCCGCGGTTTGAACCCGTGCCTATAAGACTCTCGGACTGGATCAGCAACTTCAGAGCATATCAGGATACCAGTGAATCAGTATATCGGTGTTGTTTCTATACGGATCCCGAGACAGTGTTTAATCCATAGTCCAGGTTAATTAGTTATATTAGTTATATTTCACTATATCCTTACTAATGCGAATCTTTATGCATATAAGAACAGCATTACTTGCCCTGAAATTACAGCGGATGAGAACCTTTTTGACCACTTTGGGTATTATTATCGGGGTAATGACTGTGATTACAATGATGTCTATTGTTCAGGGGATAAATAGATATGTTTACAAGGTTCTTGGCACCATTGGGAGTAATGTTGTCTATGTGCAAAAATTTCAGTGGCGAGTTGGTCCTGTAGGACATATGAGCAGGAAAGAGTATCTTGAGATTGCAAGGAGGAAAGACTTTACTGCTGAGAATGTTAGAGCAATATCTAAACTGCCGTCTATAGAGAGGGCAACGATGGCACAATCAATCTGGGGTAGAGGCAGAAAGATAACATATAGGGGTGAAGAGATAGAACTCACTGAAATTGAAGGTGCTACCCCAGAATATATGATAATATCTAATTATGAAATCGAGCGTGGTAGGACCTTTGTAGAAACAGACCTTGCATTCAGAAGACAGGTTTGTATTCTCGGTGTTTATATAACAGAAAACCTGTTCAAAAAGGGTGAAGACCCGTTAGGTAAAGATATCTACCTTGGAACACATAAATTCACCATCGTTGGACTACTCACAAAACGGGGCACATTTATGGGCAACAATCTGGATAACAAAGTAATTGTGCCTCTTGCCACCTTGAGTAAATTTATTCGCGCAAGTTATGGACGCTATTCAGCTTTTCAAACACCTTTTATAGTTGCACAGATACGCGAGGGCTACCCCATTGAGGATGCTCAGGAGCAAATGGAAGAATTATTGAGACAGAGGAGGGGCTGTAAATTTAACGAAGATAATAACTTTGCATTGAACACTCAACAGATGATTATTGATGTTTATAAGAAAATAACTTCAGGTATTTATATGGCTATGATTGGTATAGCATCACTGGCGTTGGTTGTTGGTGGGATAGGCATTATGAATATAATGCTCGTCTCAGTAGTTGAACGCACCAGAGAGATTGGATTGCGTATGGCAATAGGAGCCAGGAGAAGGGATATACTCATTCAGTTTCTCATTGAAGCGATAACCTTAACGGGAGTAGGTGGAGTGATAGGGATTTTGTTAGGATTTGGGTTGTCAAAATTGATTGCAGTTCTAACGCCTTTACCGGCCAGTACTCCACTGTGGAGCATAGCACTCGGAATTGGCTTCTCTGTGATAGTGGGCCTATTTTTTGGCATCTATCCGGCTTCCAAGGCATCAAAACTTGACCCAATTGAAGCACTCAGATATGAGTGAGAAGAAGAAAGGGGGAAGAGGGAAGAGGGAAGAGTTGGTAGGTTTGTTAATTGGTTAGATGGAGAGATAGGAAAAGACTATAGACATCAGACATTAGACAGTATGACATTATGCGTAGGACGTCAAGAGGGAAATGGGGTAACGGAGAATCCAGTAAACGGGGGAAAGAACACAATGACTCAATGACCCAAAGACGCAATGACTTAACTTAAAAACTAAACAAACCAAATAAACTAATAACCTCATTGATCTTACAACGCCAAGAGCACCGAGATTTTAGATTACAGATTAAAGATTGCGGACTATGGATCACGGATTACTGATAACTGGTAACGGTTCGGCTGAGTTCACCGAAGACTGATAACCAATTAACGATTGACTGGAGGATAATTATGATAGGAATATTATTACTGTTTCTTGCCAGTGACACATTAAAGATAAACCTGGAACAAGCTAAAGAGATGGCACTTAAGAATAACCCGTCTTATCAAATGAAGATACTTTATGATACACATAATGAATTAGGATTCTATGAGGATCTCGTCACCAATATTCTAAATCCAACTATCGGGATAACATATTCTGAAGCAACATTTGGTGACAGACTTCCTGTCCTGTCAGAGGGTTACAACTTCAACCTCTCACTGAATCAACCAGTATTTGATTTGGGTAAGGTGGCTTCAACACTACAGAGTAAATCCAACGCCAGTGCTTCTGAGGCATCACTTCGGGAGGCAAAAAATGGATTGTATTATCAGGTAGAGGCACAATATTTAGCAGTTCTGAAAACAGAGAACCTGCTCATGATGCGACAGAAAGCCGTTGAGCGAGCAGAAGAAAATATAAGGTTCGTTAACAAAAGGTTGGAACTCGGACAGGCATCTAATCTGGACCTCTTAAATG
>DAOUSS010000109.1 GCA_030627085.1 Candidatus Stahliibacteriota bacterium
ATAGATGATTTCTCGCCCTTCGCTTTTCCCTCTTCGCTCTTCACGAAGTGCTCTCTGTGGTTAGGTTTTTGACAATACCCTTAAAGTTAGAAGGAGGAAGTATGGTGTATTTATTCCTTATACCTATTATTCTTACTGTAACACCGGGTGAACTACAACATCCGCTACTTGGCACAAAAGTTATTTTCATTATAGCCCAAAATGATTTCAGAGATGAAGAATACCTTATCCCGAGGGATATATTTGAGGGACTTGGTGCAGAAATTACGGTAGCATCAGAGGATACAACGATAGCAAAAGGAATGCTTGGCCTCTCAGTTAAACCCGATAAAAGGTTGAAAGATGTCTCACTGAAGGACTACGATATTATAATCCTTGTCGGAGGGAGTGGGTCGGTAATCTTTTGGGATGATAAGGAGCTACACATAAATCTCGCTGAGGCATCTGACTCAGGCCGAATAATAAGCGCTATATGCCTTGCCCCCGGGATACTTGCAAGGACGGGTATGTTAAAAGGGAAAAAAGCAACGGTATACGCATCCTCTGGCGCAAAAAATCTCTTTAAAGAAGAGGGTGTAATATACACAGGAAACGATGTAGAGAGGGATGGTAATATAATTACTGCAAATGGTCCTGCGGCCGCTGAGGCATTTACAAATGAACTTGTGACCGCTATTATGGAGATAAGGAGTGAGGAAAAAGAAAATGACTAATAACAACAGACCAAAGACCACAGACCACAGACAAAGGACCAAACGACAAATGCTTATTGAAAATTTTAATTACTCAATTACTTAATTTGTCCTATTCAGGAGATCTGTTGACAATTGACCTCCATAAGTGTTAATATCAAATGGGTGGTGGAAGAGCAGGTGCTCTTGAACCATCCAGGAATTTCTGTATAGGCGTTTTACCCTTTAATCTGTAACCTTGGTGTGCTCTTTGAAAGTTGTACTCGATTAGGTACTCATCCAGATCTCGCTGTAACTCATCTAACGACGTATAAAGCTTCTTTCTAAATGCTACCCTGAAGAATTCATTCAATAATGTCTGATGAAATCTCTCAACGAATCCATTCGTCTTGGGATTCCTGACCTTAGTATAGGTGTGTTTGATATGGTGTTCTCTCAAGAATTTCTCGTACGGATGTTCTTCGGTACTATTGTGATGAGTGTACTCCTTGCCGTTATCGGATAATGCACGATGTAAAGCGTATCCAAGTCCAGCATAGAAAGGCTTAACTCGTGATCTCAAAATATCAGTAGCACTCTCAGCACTCTTATCCGTATATAACTCGCTAAATCCAAATGACGAATAACAGTCTACCACATTCTGAGCGTATATTCTACCAACACCTTTCAATGTACCTACATAGAACGTATCCTGTGAAATTAGTGCACCTGTATACTCAGCTTCAACATGAGGTTCCTGGTACTTCTCGCTCTCTCGCATTAACAACTCAAACTGCTCTTCTGTCAGTATGAAACCATTCCTCGCGCTCTCTTGTTCTAATCGCAGCAGTCTTTGGTGGCGTCTGTTAAGATTATGTCGTTTAAGTATATTATACACTCCACCGGACGATATGTCAATGTTTTTTTTCTTGAGCTCATGTGCTATTCTTAGGGGTCCATGGGTTGGATGTTCCAAACAATAATCGAGTAATGCTCTCTCTTTTTGAGGAGAGGCCTTGTTTGGCATATCGGGAGGTCTTCTCGGTTTATCCTTTAGCCCATCTATGCCATATTTATCAAAGAGCCTTTTATATTTGTAATAACTCTCTCTTGAGAACCCTAAAATGCGACAAGCAAGAGAAATATTCTTGACTTTTTCGGCAACTTGTAGTAAAATATATCTTTGCCGGACTAAAAGTTCGGTAGTGGTCATCTTGCACCTCCCGTGTTTTTTGTTTATAAATAGTCAACTTATATTATAACACATGGAGGTCAATTTGACCACTTTTTTCTTTAAAAAATCAACCTAAACTGTCAACACTACTCGTGAACAGTACACTTAATTATTTAATTACTTAATGACTCAATAACCTAATAACTTAATAACCTAATAACTTAATAACCGAATAACTAACTGTCAGGCATTGATTAGACATTCGACATTAGAAATTAGACATTGTTATCTGATATGATTGCTGTAGTTCAAAGAGTAAAAGAGGCATATTGTAGCGTGGATGGAAAGGTAGTGAGCAGGATAGGAAATGGTCTGCTTATACTTATTGGCGTAGAGAAAAGTGATACTATTGAAAATGTAGATAGACTGGCAGAGAAATGTGTATATCTCCGCTGTTTTAGCAATAATAAAGGAAAGATGAGCCTTTCCTTAATGGATATAGGTGGAGAATGCATGGTAATATCACAGGTGACCCTTCTGGCAGATACAAGTAAGGGAAGAAGACCGGATTTTTCAAGAGCATCGTTACCCGGTTCTGCCAGTGAATTTTATCACAAATTCATAGATGCCACAAAGAGATACGGCATCAGCGTGAAAGAGGGTGTTTTTGGTGCACATATGCAGATAGGCCTTATAAATGATGGACCTGTTACGCTTATACTTGAGGGATAAGTAGTTAGTCTGTTAGTCGGATAGTTTGTTAGTTGGTTTGTTGGTTGGTTAGTTAGTTGGTGTTCTTAGTGACTTCGTGCCTCTGTGGTGGATTTTTTCTTGATTATGCTTATCAGTATGACAGGATATGGAGAAGCAAGAAGTGCCTGGGTGCGGTGTGAATTAAGGTCACTAAACCACCGCTTTTTCAGAACATCTATCTCTGTGCCTCCCTTTCTCTCAAGATACGAATACGAGATTGAATCTCTACTTCGTGAGAAGCTTCTACGTGGTATGATTTACTGTAATATAATTACTACCGTTACACCCCAGACTATAAAGTGTGACACCGAAATTGCGAAGAGATATAGGGATGCGCTCCTCTCTCTTAAGAAGTTACTCAAATTAGAAGGAGATATATCGCTTGATTTATTGAGTAGATCCAGTAGTATATTCAGGACAGACATTGACGAGACACAGGTTTGTAAGGTCTGGGAAGAGACCCGTGGCGTTCTTATTAGGGCTATTGATAATCTTCTCCTTACAAGAAGGAGGGAAGGAAAAAAGATAGAAAAAAATGTAAAAAATAGGATAGAGAAACTGAAAAGGATGCTTTGCGATATTAAGGCAAAGCTTCCACAGAGGATAGAGAGAGAACGAGTTAAAATAGAAAAATTGCCATATGAGGATGAGGCACTGCTCCTTCTGGACCGTATTAATATCGAGGAAGAAACTGCCAGATTTCAATTCCATCTTTCCTGTGTGAAGGAGATATTGAGTGAGAAAACATCACAGGGAAAAAAACTTCTCTTTCTTCTTCAGGAACTTCTGAGAGAGGCTAATACTATGTCAAACAAGATACAGGATGCACCCATCTCACGAATAGTGGTAGATATAAAGACCGAGATTGAATCGTTGAGAGAGGAGGTTGAGAATGTATTATGAACCGTTCTTCCTGGTTCTTGTTGGACCATCGGGGGTGGGTAAGAACACGATTGTGCGAGAAATAATAAAGTTACACGAAGATATAAAATATTCAATATCCGCTACAACAAGAAGACCCAGAAAGGATGAAGTTAATGGAAAGGACTACTATTTTCTGGATATTCCCACATTTAAAAACTGGATTAAAGAAGACAAATTGTATGAATGGGCACTCGTATATGGAGATTATTATGGCACACCAAGGGAACATGTAGATGCGTTTATTAGAGAAAGCCACGATGTCATATTTGATCTTGATATTCAAGGTGCTATCTCTGTAAAATCGCAAAGAGAGGATACGGTCACTGTATTCTTACTGCCACCTTCCAAAGAGGAGTTAAAAAGAAGGCTTCTAAAAAGAGGGGATAATGAGAATACAGTAATTGAAAGAATTAAAGAGATAGAAAGAGAAGTAAAAGCAGCTTCCAGGTTTGATTATATAATAAGAAACAATGTCTTGGAAGAAACAATAAAAAAGATAGACGCAATAATAATGGCCGAAAGGCATCGCACAAAGAGGATAAAATTACCCCAGATTATATGCTAATAAACTATATCTACAGAGCGGTAAGGAGGAATGTATGAAGACGAATGACTATATCCTGCCGATAGAAGGTATATGGAATATTATGGACAATAAGTACAAAGCACTGGTAGTTATTGGAAAAGAAGCAAGAAGGATTTTTCAGGTTAACCCCCAAAGCAGTGATAATCCCGTCGTTCTCGCAATACAACGATTCGTTAACGGCGAAATTGCGCATGAGGAGGCAGAAGAGTGAAGATAACATTGGGCATAACAGGAAGCATAGCTGCTTACAAGGCAATATATATCCTGCGAGAATTTAAGAAGAGAGGCGAAGATGTATATTGTGTGCTCACATCTGAAGCAAAGCATTTTGTATCTCCGCTGACACTCTCTGTATTGTCAGGACACAAAGTGTTTGAGGACCCATTTGCTACACAAGAAGATGCTGTCCACATAAGCCTTGCAAACAACGACCTCGTACTGGTAGCACCTGCAACTTACAACATAATAGGTAAAATAAACGCCGGTATTGCAGACGACCTCCTGACATCTATAGTCGCTGCCACGACACATACTGTAGTAATCGCTCCTGCTATGAACCCCAATATGTGGCATAATCCCATAATGCAGAAAAACATAAACAGATTGAGAGAACTCGGATATTTTATTATAGAACCCACAGAGGGAGAGACCGCGTGTGGAGATAAAGGAAAGGGCAGACTACCTGATCCAGATGAGATAGTAAAGTATGTTTATGATCTTGTAAAGAAATCTTCTTCACTCTCCGGAGTAAAAGTTCTGGTCACTACTGGAAGAACCGAAGAGAGTATAGACCCTGTGAGGGTTATTACAAACAGATCTTCGGGCCTTATGGGCTATGAGATAGCAGAAGAGACAAGAAGGAGAGGTGCTTCTGTCACCCTTATCAAGGGAGCAACTGATTTCCCGCTATCCTGGGGTATAAGGATACATAATGCAAGAGAACTTGAAAAAACATTATTTGACTTGCTGGATGACAATGATATAGTTATAATGACTGCAGCTGTATCGGACTTTAAGCCGAGAAAGATGCACAGTAACAAGGTGAAAAGAGCGCAAGGTGGCCTCACTTTGCAACTTGAGGCAACAGATGATATCCTTACAAAGATAAGAAAGAAGAGAAAAGATAAGATACTGGTTGGTTTTTCTGTTGAAAGTAAAGATTTGATAGAAAATTCACGAAGAAAACTTTTTGAAAAGTCACTTGATATGATTGTCGCAAACACAGCTTCTGTTATAGGGAGTAAGGATACAATATTTACCATAATAGAAAAGGACGGCAGTGTAAATACTTATCCTACTATGAGTAAACAAAAAGCCGCAGGTATTATACTTGACAGGGTCACAAGTTTATGGGAAGAGAAAAGAGGAAAGAGTGATGAGTGATGAGAGAACTGTAGGAGCGACCTCCTCAGGCTGTGCAGAAATGTGATTTTCCCATGTTGCGGACAGGAATAAACCTTGTCCCTACA
>DAOUSS010000098.1 GCA_030627085.1 Candidatus Stahliibacteriota bacterium
CCAATTACTCCACCAGTAAGGGCAAGCACTACCGACTCTATGAGAAATTGCACCAATATATCTCTTCGTTTTGCACCCACTGCCTTTCTTATGCCAATTTCCCTTGTCCTTTCGGTTACCGAAACCAACATTATGTTCATTATTCCAATACCACCAACAATTAACGATATTGCAGCAATACCTGCAAGCATAAGCTTGAATGTATTTGCAGTTTGTTCTATAGTTTGACGAAATTCCTCCTGGCTTCTTACTCTAAAATCTACTACCTTATTATGTCTCGCAGTGAGTAATGCTTCCACTTGCTTGGTAGCAGCATCTGTTGCTTCAGAGCTTTTGGCTTGCACAAAAATTGTCTGCACCTTGTCATCCCCTGTAAACCTCTTTTGAGCTGTAGTGAATGGTATGAGTATCTGGTCATCGAAATCTTCCCAACCTACCCGTCCTTTCTCTTTCAGAACGCCAATGACTGTAAATCTTTCGTCCCTTACTTTGATATCTTCACCAACAGGATGCTCATTCCCAAATAGCTCTTCCTTAACTGTTTTTCCAATTACACAAACCTTTGTCCATGAATCAAGCTCTTCCTGGTCAAAAAATCTTCCCTCATCCATTTCAAGATTCCTTATGGTTTGATATGATGGAGAGGTTCCCAAAAGCCGTGTATCCCAATACTTATCAAGATACCTGACCCTCTCTTGTGTTCTAATTTGAGGTGCCACCTCATTTACTGCTAAAATCTTCCCCTTAATGGCAATTGCATCCTCATGAGTAAGTCCTTTAGATCTTCCTCTCCACTCTAATGCCTCCTCTTTGCTCTCTGCGCGTCTTGGAAAGACCATTAAAACATTTGATCCTAATTTCTCTATTTGTGATGTAATTTGACTCTTTGCACCCTCACCTACTCCTAACATACCAATAACAGCGGCTACACCTATAACAATACCCAATATTGTAAGAAAGGAGCGCATTTTGTTGGATAAGAGACCCTTATGTCCAGATGTAAAGCCAGATATAAGACTTCCTATAAGACTGGTTTTTTTGTTAACTTTATCTGACGTGCTTACTTTGTGCTCTACCGCCTTTCTTTGGATTTTTTCTCGCTCAATCTGCCCATCCTTTAATTGAATTATTCTATCTGCATATTTTGCAACTTCTGGATCATGAGTTACTACAATAATGGTCTTACCTTGTTCATGCAACCTTTTAAATACTGACATAACCTCCTCACCTGATTGAGAATCCAAATTACCCGTTGGTTCATCAGCAAGTATTATGGCGGGTTGATTTACGAGTGCTCTGGCAATAGCTACCCGTTGTTGCTCACCACCAGATAGCTCATTAGGATAATGATATGCACGCTCTTTAAGACCAACAGCCTCCAACGTCTCCATAGCTCTTCTTTTTCGTTCCCTATCACCTATGCCAGAGTAAAGCAATGGAAGTTCTACATTACCAAGTGCTGTTGTTCTAGGTAGTAAATTAAATATTTGAAAAACAAATCCAATTTGCTCATTTCGAATTTCAGACAAGTAATTATCATTAAGGTCATCGGTAGGCTGACCCTCTATAGAGTAACTTCCAGAGGTGGGCTTGGATAGGCAGCCAAGTATATCCATCAATGTAGTCTTACCTGAACCAGAGGGCCCCATAATAGCTACAAATTCACCTCTATCAATTTCTAATGAGAGGCTTCTCAATGCCTTGACTCCAATCTTACCTGTGCTGTAAGTTTTAGTCAAATTGGTTGCTTTTATCAATTTATCCATAGTTTTTTAACACTCCATCACCTCTACATTGGGTGGCCTCTGCCTCTAGATCTTTCTGACCCTTCGGGAAGTCGGCGTTCAAACCCAGTAATAACTACTTCATCACTTTCTTTTAATCCCTCTTTTATTTCAACTTTTACATCATCTTCAAGTCCCGTCGTTACTGGTTGAGGGATTGGCTTTCCATTCTTTATTAACATCACGATTGTACGGCCATCTCTCTCTGTGATTGCCTCCTTGGGCACACAAAGCACATCTTCTGCCCTTCCAATGATAATATCCAAGTCTGCAGTCATACCAGGTTTGATCAATTCAATGCCAGCCTTGTGCTCATCAGTTGGTTGGCTATGTACGAACGTTGGTTGTGGTGGACTTTCTGGCGGCGTCACTCCATACTCTCTTAGTTTTTTCTGGATAGCATCTTGGAGTTCGCTACGCCTGGCGCCTTGCTCACGCAGACTTTGAATTTCCTCGCGTAAAGCATTCTGCTGTTCTTCAGTTAATTGTGCAAATATGCGACTTTCAAGACGAGATGGAGCACCCTCAGTATGGAGTTCTTGGATCTCCTCGGATACAGAACCTAGGATTTCTACCTCTACCGGATACACTACAATATTTCCTTCAATAGTTCCTGCTGGTGCTATCTTTTTTACTACTCCCCGGTATACTTTACCCCTTACGGCATCAAATCCAATATTTACTGACTGCCCTGCCCTTACCTTGCCAACATCTACCTCGTTTATGTCGGTCTTTACAATCATCTTACTTAAGTCAGCTATCGTCATAAGGGCAGTACCACCGCCACCAAATGCTTGAGTTCCCGAAGTAATCATCTCGCCTTCTTCAATATTTAGATTGATTACTACCCCTGAGATAGGCGACTTAACAATTATGTTGTCAAAGTCCTTCGATGCAAGACTTTGTGGTTTTATTGGTTCGGTTCCCCCCAAAACTAACCACAGCTGCTTTTCTGCCAACTCATACTGAATCTTATTACTCTTATATGATTTTTCAGCATCCTCAACATCCTTTTTTGCGATAAATCCTTTCTGATACAGTTCCTGTTTACGCTCCAGATTTCTTTTTACATCTTCTAAATCGAGTTTTGCACGCTCAAGTGATGCTCTTGCCTGTGCTACCTGCTTGGCTTGTGATGATTCCTGCTGCACTAATGCTAACTTGTCGCCAGCTTTAACACTATCTCCTTCCTCTATAAAAAGCTTCTTTATTTCACCTGCTAATTCTGACTTTATATTAACAGTGGTTATTGGTTCTACTTTACCGCTCTCGGTTACTTTAACAAGTATGTCGCCTTTTTCAACCAGTACAGTTCTAAATTGTTGCTCCTTTGCATCTTTATTTCCTAAAATTGACCTGAAAATAACCAACCCTACTATTATGATTACCACAATTCCACCAATAACAAATAGCTTCTTCTTCATTAATGCCTCCCGTCAAGCTCCGATAAATCGAAGCAGTCAAAGCTTACACATTAATTCACCTATGTCTTTCGTTTCCAATTTTACATTTTCAATTAATAAGGCAATTGACCCATAGCCTTCTTTAAGATAGCTTCGGCTAAAAGATAATCATATATTGCTTTTGTATGGTTTACTTTGCTGTTTGAGAGTGCTACACCAGCATCAATAACTTCAGTTATTGGAGCAATACCAGTTTTATATCTTCCCAATGTTGTATTGTAACTCTCTTCCACGCTTTCTACCTGTTTTTCTGTCAAGTCTATCCTCTTGAATGTGGTAACTAAGTTAAGGTATGCCAATTTCGCTTCTAAGTTTATTTCCTTCTCCAAATTTACATAATTGAGATTAGCTTCATTCAAATCTATCTTTGCTGCCTGAATAGCCCTTCTTTTTACTCCACCATCGAATATTGGAAAGCTTAGTCCTATTCCTACACGCCAATCAGTATTCTCACTCCAATTTGTTCGATTAATTGGAAGTCCAGCAAACGCAAACTTATCCGCATAAACATTATAACTACCTGTAATTGTAAAAGTGGGTAACCCATCTATCTGCGCCAGCCTCAAATTATATTTTCTAATTGAAAGACTTGTCTTTTGCTGTACAAGTTCAGGGCGATTTTTGAGAGCCTCATTTAGGCAATCGTCAAAATTGGGAGGTTCTTCTCTAATAAATTTGACTGGTTTTATTTTTGTGGGATAATCTAAACTAATACCCATTACATGGTTTAGTTCAGCATGTGCAAGCTTCAGATCACCTTCAGCCTGAAGTGAGTCAACCTCAGCATTCGTAACATCTACTTCAGCCTTCAAAATATCAGCCCTTGGTACAAGTCCCAGCTCAAACTGAGCTTTAGCAAATTCTAAATGCGTTCTCTTCTGGACTAAACTCTCCTTTTTGAGTTCCAAAATTTCTGATGCCTCAAGCAAATTATAGTATTTCCTGATAACATCAAGAATTAGTATAATCTCAGTAAGACGGTAGCCCTGTTTTGCTGAAGACAGTGACTCTCGAGACTTTGCAGCATTTATCAGAGTTCTTCCACTATTGAATGGAATCATCGCTGCATTTAGCGATAAACTATAGTGATTTTCGTTCCACTCAAATCTGTCATATATATCGTTAAGATTGTATCCCCCAGTGAGGTCGAGCTCTGGCAAGAATCCCGATCGTGCATCTTTTAAGTTTATTTCAGCGTTACTAACATTTCCTTCAGCTATAGCAATCTTATGCGAATTTTTTAATGCAATTTCTATGGATTGCTCAAGAGTTAATGAATCTTCAGACAAAGTTGCCAATGTATGGTTATTAGGTACTGTTGAGTATCCGAATGTTGGAGTTGTTAATTCTATTATTGTACAAACTATAAAGATACTAGCTATCCTAATATATTCACCAGTCCGTCTCTTCTCTGATTCAGATTGTAATAGATTCATGGTCCGACCCTCCTTTCAGCGAGCATTTTGCATAACGACTTATATCTGATAGGACTTCCCAAAAGTCATTTTAATCAAAGGTCAACAAGCAAAGCTGATATATAGTCAAAGAAGAACTCGATAGTGAGTTGTTCCGTTTTGGCTTTGACAAGATACAAGGAATTTCTTTATTTTTAGTCTCGTATAAGTCTCGTCCAGTCCCTGTTAACAGAAAAATTGACAATGACTTTCAAGAGACTGTTAAGAAACAAAGATATATTTTTGTTTTAAAAAATCTCTTACAAGTCTCTTGGGAGTCCCCGTGAAAAAAATAAATAACAGTGACTTGCCTGCCTGACACCTGCCTGCCGGTAGGCAGGTAAGAGACTTTTCTACCTGTCGGTAGACAGGTAAGAGATAAAGAGTCTTTGGTTTCTTAAGGCTTGGTAAAGTTTCTGTTCTATTATATTAAAGGGTTACTGTATAATTTCCCAAACAACTTTTCCTAAACCGCCCTAAAATGTCCTTAAAATACGCCATAAAAAGCCCCAAATACAGGATTTCTGGTAAAAAGCAACAGCACAAGGCATTACAATATAAGGACTTATATTGGTTTAGGAAATCGCCATTTTCGGCTTTCGTAAGTCATTGCAATATAAGGACTTAGAGTTTTGGGAAACCCTATTTCTATTTTACTATAATTAGGGATTCTAAGAACTAATAGACTATTAGGTGATAAGGTCAAGGACATCGTTTAGTTGCAAAGTTGGGGACATCGTTTAGTCTCTTAATGTCAAAAAGGCCAATGACATCGTTTAGTTAGAAAAACTCTGTTATAATTTAGCTCTTTGATATTTTCGTTCCTTTCTGGGTAATATGTGATATAATTGGCCTCTTGTTTTCCGGTAACTTATAAACAGGAGGTTATATGAAAACCCCAGAGGAGGAACGAATAGTGGCTGTAAGACGCTATCTGTCTGGAGATCCCATAAAATCTATCTATAAAGATCTCGAAAGAACAGAACAATGGCTTTTTAAATGGGTCAAGCGTTATGACCCTATGAATCCTAAATGGTGTGAAAGTCGTTCTTGTGCTCCCCATAATATACCGAATAAAACACCCATGGAAATTGAAAAGACTGTGTTAAGTATCAGAGACAGACTGAAAAGCGCAAATGAATTTTACGGTGCTCTTGCAATTCAATGGGCAATGGAAGACCTGGGATATGAAAAGGTCATTTCTGAAAGTACTATAAAGGCAATACTGGCCAGATACGGCAAGATAGAACCTCG
>DAOUSS010000117.1 GCA_030627085.1 Candidatus Stahliibacteriota bacterium
ATTAGTTACTCAATAACTCAATTACCTGGTTACCTAATGACCAATTACCCAATAACTCAATAACCTAATTACCCATTGCCCATCTGTGTGCATCTGCGTTTATCTGTGGTTAATTTCTTTAACAGGAAAATTTAATCTTTCTATTGAAACTGCCATACCAGTCTTCTCGTCAATCTCCACTACTACTCCATTAAATCTTTCGTCTCCTTTTGCAATCTGTAGCCTTTTTGGAATGCCGTATATAAATCTCTCTATTGCCTCTTTTGGCCTTGCCCCTATTACAGAATTAAATGCCCCTGTCATACCAACATCGGTTATAAAGGCGGTTCCTCCGGGAAGTATGCGTTCATCTGCTGTCTGTACATGTGTGTGTGTGCCTATTATGGCGGATACCTTTCCATCAAGCCAGAATGCTAATGCCTGCTTTTCAGCAGTTGTCTCTGTATGGAAATCTACAACTATTATTTTTGTTTTCTTTCTTATATTGATAGCTTCTTTGAGTCCCGTTCTGAAAGGACAGTCTATGACAGAATTGACAAATGTCCTCCCGAGCAAATTTATGACACCAACCTTTCCATATATGTGTGAACCCATTCCTGGGACACCCTCCGGGTAATTGAGTGGGCGGAGAACATCTCTGTTTCCCTTGTTGAGGTAAGGGATTATTTCCTTTTTATCCCAGAGGTGATTTCCTGTAGTTATACAGTCAATGCCTAGTGATTTCAGATTATTCACTATCGCCGGAGTAAGCCCAAATCCTCCTGCTGCATTCTCACCATTGGCAATCACAAAATCTATATGGTGTTTATCTTTCAGAAGAGGTATCACACTGGAGCATACCGCCCTACCGGGTCTACCATATATATCGCCTATAAAGAGTATCTTCATTTTGCGAATTGTACAGCCCGTTTTTCCCTTACCACGATTACCTTTATCTGTCCAGGATATTTTAATTCTCCTTCTATCTTTTTGGCAACTCTATCTGCAAGGTCCTGTACCTCTTCGTCCTTTATTTCCTGTGGTTCTACGATAACCCTAATTTCTCTTCCTGCCTGGATAGCGTAAGCCTTATCCACACCTTTAAATGAGAGGGCAACTTCTTCTAATTTTTCTAACCTTTCAACATATGCTTCAAAGGTCTCCCTTCTTGCACCAGGTCTTGCACCGGATATTGCATCTGCTGCTTGAATTAACACAGCTATCGGGGATAGAAACTCCACTGAGTCGTGGTGTGATGCGATAGCATTTACTATCTCCTCACTTTCGCCATTCCTTCTGGCAATCTCCGCCCCTATCTCCTGATGAGTTCCCACCTCATCTTGGCTTATTGCTTTGCCTATATCATGTAAAAGCCCCGCTCTCCTTGCAATCTCAGAGTCAAATTCGAGTTCCTGTGCCATAAGGCTTGTCAGATTTGCTACCTCTTTTGAATGTTCTAACACATTCTGTCCATAACTTGTCCTGAATTTTAATTTTCCAAGCAGTTTAACGAGTTCTGGCGAAAGTCCTTTTATTCCCATTTCAATAATAGTTTCTTCTCCCACCTTTTGTAGATATGCCTCTATTTCCTTTTTTGATTCCTCATAGATCTCTTCTATCCGGGCAGGATGAATTCTACCATCTGTTATTAGTTTCTCAAGTGCCATTTTTGCAATTTCTCTCTTTATAGGATCAAACGAGGAAATTGTAACAACCTCGGGCGTATCATCTATAAGTAGGTCAACACCAGTTGCGAGTTCAAATGCTTTAATATTTCTGCCCTCTCTGCCAATTAGTCTTCCCTTCACTTCATCCGATGGCAGATCTACAGTTGTTACAGTTGATTCTATGGTGCGTGCCTGGGCATATCTCTGAATTGCGAGCGTTATAATTTTCTTTGCCTCTTTTTCTGCCTCTCTGTTTGCCTTTTCTTTGATCTCGTATATCTTTTGCATTGCCTCATGCCTTGTCTCATCTTCAAGAGTCGCCATAAGGGCTTTTTTCGCTTCTTCTTTTGACATACCTGCTATTTTCTCAAGTTTTTCCCTCTCCTCTGATAACAATCTCTCAACTTCCTTCTCCTTAATTTCTAGCTGACGTTCGTTGGATAAGATAACCTTTTCCCTTCGTTCTATTTCCCTTTCCTTTCTTGTTATTAGATCACCTCTCCGTTCTGTATTCTTCTCTTTTTCCTCAAGAGTGCGTTCTCTCCGCTCCAATTCTCTTGTTTTGTTACTTGTTTCCTGTTCAAATTCGGTCTTTCTTCTGGTCCATTCAGCCTTTGTATCAAGTTCTGCTACCCTCCTATATTTTTCGGCCTCTTTCTCTGCCTCTTTTATGATTCTTTCTGCCTCTTTTTCTGCTTCTATTCTCTGTTTTAGAGAGGCAGCCCTTGCAAAATAGAAACCTATTATTACACCTGCTGTTATCGCCACAATTCCGATTATTACTGTCGGCATTATCGTCATAGCTCCTCCTGGTTAAAGTGCTTCTTAAATTGGTAAATAACTCATAAAAAAAGGGTTCTCCGCCAGTTGCCGTGTGACACTTCATCCTATGAACTCTAAACTCAGGTGGGTATCCCTTTCCCTCACCTTAGCGAGAGAAATAAGGACCCCCGATGTTTTGGTGTTAGCTCAGGATTTAGATGTCATCACGAGCACGACAGGGAACCCTTTTTAATTCTTTCAAGATTGGTAATGCCCCTTTCTATCATTCGTATAAGCTCTTCGTTTTTTTGCCTCTCCTCCATGAGTTCGTCAGCCAGATTCAGAGAGACAAGAAGGGCAATATCAGGAAGAGATTTTATCTTGCTTAACCTACCTATCTCTTTGTACTTGCTATCTACATAATCGAAAACCTTTTTTGCATATTCATCACTCTCTTCCTTATAATCGAGCTCATACTCTCTATCAAATATTTTTATCTTTTTTTTCATTATTTAAGGGTTTTCCCTGGGTGCCGAGAAGAATATCAATGCTTTCCAATACGCCTTTCAATTTTTCTATCGCTTTCGTCTCTTTTCCTATAAATTGTTTGTTAACTTCTTTTAAGTGTTTATTTTCTTTCTTTAATTTACTGACAATCTTGCCTATTTCATCTATTTTTTTGAGTAGATCCATAATTGCCAAAGTCAATTTACTTGTCTCTCAATACCGCATCATACTCTCTGAGCAGGTCATTTGTTATTGAGGCAACGATAGGGTCTATATCTGCCTTTTTTAATGTGCAGTCTTTTCCTCTGAAACAGAACCGCAGTCCAACAGCTACCTTATCCGAGGGTATCTCGTTGCCTTTATAATAGTCAAATATTGTCAGATTTTCAAGGATATCAGGGCTCTTTTTTCTTGCAAAGTCAAGAATAGCAATAGCAGGTACTTCCTTATTAACAATTATAGATATATCTCTCATAATACACGGGAATTTGGATATCGGATTATACATATATCTTCCTATGGGTTTAAGTCTGCTTATATCAAGTTCTATACCATATACTGGAAAGTCGATATCCAGCTTTTTAAGCATCTCATGTTTAAACCTGCCCATATATCCTAAGATGTTCTTCCCAAGTTTTATGCTGCAGCCAGGACCGTAATTCTGGGTGCAAGAGGACACAATATTCCACCCTTCAAGGTTGATTATTTCAAACATTGCCTCCAGTATCCCCTTCAGGTCAGCAAAATCTACATCTCCGGATGTCCATAAGGGATCTCTTGCCCTTTCTCCTGCTATAATGGCTGCGAGTTCAGTGTGCTCAATATTTTTATTATTCCGATTAAATACTCTACCCACCTCAAATATACGGAGATTGGCAGTCCCATATGACTTATTATAAGCAAAAACAGAGAGAAGTCCTTCTATGATATTGGTTCTGAGAGTATGCATATCTTCCCTCATCCAATTCATGATTTTAATATCACCATTTCTGACGAGAGGCAGTGTATAGACTTCGTTGAAACCAAGTGTCACCATGGCGTCCTTTATTTTGTTCTCGAAAGACTTTTCTTCTTCTATTATAAGAGAGGATGGCATCTCGGGTGCAAAATTATCATAACCCTTGAGTCTTGCAATCTCCTCTATTAGGTCGACTTCAAAGGATATATCCCTTCTGTATGATGGAATTTTAATCCATTCATCTTCTTTTTCGAATCCGAGTCTTTCAATACAGATGAGGATTTCATCTTCTAACAGAGAGGAGCCAAGTATCCGATTAACAGATTCTGTGGATATTTTTAGCAATTTCTTTTCAATCTTACGAGGATACTCGTCAATTATACCTTCTGATTTTGCCTCGTAATAATCCTCTAATAGTGTCATCACCCTGTATAGTGCTATATCCGTCATCTCCACATCTCCTCCCCTTTCAAATCTATAGGATGCCTCCGTAGAAATTTCAAGTTTTTTACCTCCTTTCCTTATTATTATGGGGTCAAAGTATGCACTTTCTATCAGGACATTTTTTGTGGTATCCGTTACCATTGTGTCACTTCCACCCATAATTCCGGCGACCGCAACCGGTGTTTCTTTGTCACATATAAGTAGCACATCGTCTGGCATTTCCCTCTTTATACCATCAAGCGTCGTAATGAACTCGCCTTTTTGGGAAGTTCTTACATCAATATTTCCCGATATCTTATCGAGGTCAAAAATGTGTATCGGTTGTGCGGTCTCGTACATAACATAATTACCTATATCGGCAATATTGTCCTGTGGGATAGAACCAGCTGCTATAAGTCTTTCTTTGATCCACCTGGGTGTTTCCTTTGCCTGTATATTTCTTACAACTCCGCAGGAGTATCTACAGCATAAAGTGGAATTGTCAATTTTTACACTAATACTATCCAATTTTTTATAGGAGGTCTTATATTTTGGGAGTTTTAGTTTTTTATTCAGGAATATTGCGACTTCCCTTGCTACTCCCCACATTCCAAGCAGATCGGGTCTTTGAGAGGTAATTTCTATGTCAAATATGGTATCATCTCCAATTTGCAAGATCTCCTCTATCTCCAGTCCCATATTAGAGAAGAGATTGGCAATTTTACGGATATCATCTCCCGTGTCTACCAGTTCTCGAAGCCAGGCAAAACTAACCCTCATAGTTTAAGTATAACATATTTTTTTTACTTTGTCAACCTTTTTTCTTTATTTTTTTGACACAGATTAACACAGATTGTACAGATTTTAGATTACAGATTGTAGATTATAGTATCATCGCGGCTGGGAAGTCGCTTCCATAATTACATAATAACTCAATTACTTAATAACCCAATGACGAAATGACCTAATTACCCAATGACCATTTGTGTGCATCTGTGATAGTATCATTTGAGCCCCTGAAGAAAAAGATTGACTTCTCTGCTGAAGTATGATATAATTTTTCTTGTATGACTTTTGTCAACTTTTCTGGGCATAATCTAAAGGGGGCTCAATGAAA
>DAOUSS010000255.1 GCA_030627085.1 Candidatus Stahliibacteriota bacterium
CAGACTTCAGTCTGCGAATAGAAGATGCTGTTCTGGATTCAATTTGCGCAACTTAAAAGTTGCGACTACCATGTTGAAATTTGACTTTTTGCACAACCTGTCCGGGTCGCGATAAGTAAGTAATAGGTTAGATGTGAAATGTGGAAGGTGTAATGTGGCAGGACATTTAACATGTAATGGATCCCAGATTAACTATCATTGCGCACAGATTGGAAAATGTAGGTAGGCTCATTGCCGTTTCGGGCGGTAAAGGAGGAATCGGCAAAAGTTCAACTGCCTCTATCCTTTCGTTGTCGTTGGCAAAGATGGGATACGGGATTGGGCTTCTCGATCTGGATTTTTACGGTCCTTCCTGTCATTTAATATTGGGAATAAAAGGAGTTTATCCGGAGGAAGAGAAGGGTATTCTTCCCCCTCAGGTTTATGGAATTAAGTTTATGTCAATTGTATATTATGCCAAAGAAAATCCCTTAACAGTAAGGGGGATTGACATATCTAATTCTATAATAGAACTTCTGGCTATTACACGATGGGAAGAACTGGATTTTTTAATTATTGATATGCCACCTGGAATTGGAGATACAACACTCGATGTGATCAGGTTATTAAAGAGGATTGAATTTCTCGTGGTCACAGCACCGTCAAAGTTAGCGTTAGAGACCGTTAAGAAGACATTAGAGATGCTAAAGGAGGCAGGAGTTCCAATTATCGGTGTGATTGAGAATATGAAAGTTAAGGACTCTCCGTGGATAAAGCAAGAAATAGAAAAATTTGATGTGAAATATTTGGGAGGAATAGGTTTTGACAGGTCATTTGAGGAATATTTGGGTAACAGCGAAGGATTATTGACAAGTTCCTTTGCAAATGATATAAACAAACTAATCCTGAATCTAATTTAAACTGGCACAAATTGAATTTGTGCCTACAATTTTGTTGTGAAACAATGTAGGCACGGTTTCAAACCGTGCAAATGACAACCTGACCAATAATGTGGGGACAGGGCTTGACTTCGGCGAGCTCAGTCGAGTCGTCCCTGTCCGAAAGATACCGTTTGTTAAAAAAATAGTGTAAACAAGGAGAAATGGTGAAAGCATTCTCCCTTTCTCCTTATGAGTTATTCACAAAGAACTAATTACTGGAGGAATTATGGAGAAGCAAAAAAGCATTATGGACAGGATAGCCGAGGCAAACAAGGCGGTCACCACCGGAATTGATGAGAAGGATATAGAATACTGGGTAATGATATACATAATGGGAAGGGCATATAAGGTGCCAGCTGGACTGACAATTATGCAAGCAATGGAGTATGCGGGATATAGATTTATAAGGTCTGCCGGTTGTAGGGCAGGGTTCTGTGGTGCCTGTGCTACGGTTTTCAGAAAGATTGGTGATTATAAACTCCAGACCGCTATGGCGTGCCAGACAAAGGTTGAAGATGAAATGTATCTTGTTCAGATACCGTTTACACCCGCGGAAAAGGCTGCCTATGATATTGGTAAGGAGCCATACGATGTGTCTGTACTTTTTAAGTACTATCCAGAACTTGCAAGATGTTTATCGTGTAATACCTGTACAAAAGCCTGTCCACAGGACCTGGAGGTTATGGACTATGTTCAGGCAGCCATTAAAGGCGATTTCACAGCAGTTGCAGAGGGTTCTTTTGAGTGTATCCAGTGTGGTCTCTGTGCAATTAGATGTCCTGCGGAGATTGTGCAATATAATATGGCTCAGCTGGCAAGGAGGATGTTTGGACGATACGGATCTAAGCGTCCGGAGAGTTTGAGTAAAAGGGTGAAGGAGGTAAAAGAAGGTAAATACGAAAAGGATTTTCGGAAACTTTTGAGTGCTACGATAGAAGAATTTAAAAAATTATATGCCGACAGAGAAAGAGAACCAAATTAATAAAATAATTCAAAATTAGCAATGAACAATTAGCAATTAACAATGAACAACGATGAAAGTGGAAAAGAGAGAGGAGATGATTTAACGGAGCGTTTGCTCGATTTTGCAGTACGCGTTATCAAACTTGTCAATGCTCTACCGAAGACATATGTCGGAAAACATGTTGGAGGACAACTTATGCGTGCTGGAACATCCTCTGGCTCCAATTATGAAGAAGCGCGGGGAGCGGAATCCAGAGCCGATTTTATTCATAAGTTGGGTGTTGTGCTTAAGGAACTCAAAGAGTCCCGTTTTTGGCTGAGGGTTATTCGTCGCACAGAAATTCTGACACCTCGCCGGATTGAACCACTGATTGAAGAGTGCAAGGAGCTGATCGCCATTATTGCAAAAAGTATTATGACTGCAAAATCTAAGCGGTAAATTTGACTTGTTAATTGATAATTGTTAATTTTAACTTGAGTTTTTCTGATTTTTTAAAGGAGGTTGTGATGGCAGAGTTAAAATTCATTGAAGGTTACCCGGAGTATATGTATGAATTGATAAAGGTAGTGGAACGAACAAGATCAAAGAGGAAAGATTATACTCCGAAGGCAATGACGATGGAGGAAAGAGAGGAGGTATTAAAGGTTCACCCTGATTATGCAAAAGGGGGCAAGAGAGCGATTAACATTGGAGTAAATAAGGGTGATATTGCTCCCGATGAGGTAGTTGACTTACTTGAATCATATCCTTTGATAGAAGAAAGTGAGATTGATCTCAAAAAGCCC
>DAOUSS010000124.1 GCA_030627085.1 Candidatus Stahliibacteriota bacterium
AAAATGGCATAATCCACCGCCATATTAAATGCACCTTCATCTGCACCTGTAATTATAAGTCGAAACATATAAGCGTCATTGGGTTATTAGGTTATTGGGTCATTTTATTCTTTTCCCTTACATCCCCTCAATAGTGCGGAATTTCTCTATGAAGGATTGAGGCGTATCAGTGTCAACTAGCTTCGTTAAATTCTTTTCTTCTTCCAGCACTTTTATAAGCTTTGCAAGGATATATATGTAAAGTTTTGTTTCACTCTTGGGGGCAAGTATAAGGAAAATGAGATTTGCGGGTTTGCCATCCAGCGAATCAAATTCAACACCTTTTCTGGATACTCCTACAAGAATTGTAATGGAAGGAATTCCATCTATACGCGCATGTGGAACAGCAATTCCATTACCAAACCCTGTGGACTCAAGTTCTTCCCTTTTCATTATCTCCTTGAGTATACTCTCTTTATCCAGAGAATTAAACTCAAGAAGTGTTTTTATTGCCTTCTTTTTGTTCTTTGCCACCAAATTCATCTTGATATTTTCTTCTTTTAAATAGTCTGATATATTTACCATAATACCCCCATATTAAATAATGCAAGGATTAAACCTGCCTGCCGGCAGGCAGGAATCAAAATGGCAAAGAAATTATTTTTATCTCTTTCCGTCGGGAGGAAACTCCCGACGGCACAAAATAACTCAATAACTTTTAATATATCAGTGTTAATCTGCGTTAATCAGCGTCCAAAAAATAGAAGTTATCAGGGTAAATCAGCGTCAGGGCGTATCAATCTATCTCCAGCTTAAATGGATTGAAGTTCGTACGATAATCAAATACATCTATGCCCTCTTTTTTCTTTAAGAAGGCAACGATTATATATGTGAAGGGGGTAAATATTACTTCAAAGCCTGTTTTGAACAGGTAGTTTGATATTATCACGGAAAGAAGTAGCGAGTTGGGTATTTTGCCAAGAAAGGCAAGTGTACAGAATATAGCAGTATCCACACCCTCTGCTACTATAGTTGATGAAATAGTCCTTGAAAACAGCCATTTTCCCTTTGTTGCAATTTTCATTTTTGCCATTAAAAACGAGTTGGTAAATTCGCCACACCAGTATGCAATAAGGCTTGCAGAAACAATTCTTGGCACCCACCCAAGAATTGCCTCATACGCCCCTTGATTCTCCCATCCCCGGGCAGCTGGAAGTTTTCCAACTATTATGAATATAAGTGCTGCAAAAAAATTCGCCCCAAAACCTGCCCATATAGTTCTTCTTGCTCTTTTATATCCGTATACCTCTGTAAGGATATCCCCAAGAATGTACACAAGCGGAAACAGTATTGTCCCACCATCAAATGTAAATGGTCCGAGATTCAGTATCTTCGCAGAAACCACATTCGACACAAGCAAAACCGTGACAAACAGCATAATCATAAGGTCAAAGTATTTCATAATCAAGTGAGCTGGTGAATTATTACGCCGATAATCCGCAGATATATCCTCTTATCCTATAATTTGTAGTTATATCAAGTGGTTATCTCAAAAAATCCAGGAAAGGCTCCAATTTCTTTTTCCTGTTTTTGTGACGGAGTTTTCTCACTGCCTTTTGCTCAATCTGCCTCACTCTTTCTCTTGTGACATCAAACATATTCCCCACTTCTTCAAGCGTATGGGAAACACCATCTATAAGACCAAACCTCATTTCAACAACCTCTTTCTCTTTCTCCGTGAGCGTACTCAAAACCTCGTCGATCTTACTCTTTAAAAACACCCTTCCAATTTCGCTTGCAGGTGAACCAGTGTTCTCATCTGCTATGAAATCACCAAAAAGTGAATCTTCATCACTACCCACCGGTTTATCAAGAGAAATAGTGTCTTGTGCGATCTGGTATACTGTCTTTATTTTTCTCTCTGAGACATCTAAAGTCAAGGCTAATTCCTCTGTAGTAGGTTCTCTTCCGTGTTCCTGAATAAACTGCTTTGTCGCCTTGAGAACACGATGCGAGAGTTCGAGCATATGCACCGGAACACGAATAGTCCTTGACTGATCAGCAATTGCCCTCGAGATGGCCTGCCTTATCCACCAGGTAGCATAAGTAGAGAATTTATATCCCTTGCGATAATTAAACTTTACAACTGCCTTTATGAGACCATTGTTACCTTCCTGAATAAGATCATCAAACTCCAATCCTCTACCGGTGTACTTCCTTGCTATAGATACCACAAGTCTCACATTAGCATTCACCATAGCCTCCTTCGCCCTTTCTACTTCCTGATGATACCTTTTTATCTTCTTAATGAGTTCGGGGAATTCATCTATCTTTATTCCCAATATTGCCTTAAGCTCATAATTGCAGGATTCATTACCTTTCAATTCCTCCAGATATTCCTCGAGAGTACCCACAATCTCATCTAAATATAGAAAATGAAGCCCAAGATCGATCACCATCTCTTTTATCTCTTCTTTCCCTTTCTCCGTCTCCTTAAGCCTTCCTACATGATAAAGCTTTAATATCTCCGTTTTCTTTTTATCTATCTTGTCAAGGCTCAATAGTATCCTTTCTTTCTCTCTTCGTAGTTCACGTCTTGAAGGCTCCACAACGCCTATACGCACAAACTCATCTGGTGGTATTCTGTTTGTCTTGATCTTTTCTCTGTATGACAATAACTTATCTATGGCAACAAGCGTTGAGAAGGCAGCCCTCGTAATCTGTTCATACCCATGTTCTATTGTCTTTGAAAAGTCGACCTCTTCCTTCTTATTAAGAAGGGTGGATCTGGACATCTCTTTCAAGTATATCTTCGTGGGGTCCTCCAGTCTATCTCCCATAACAGGTAATTCCTGCACTTTATTCCTTAATTCATCTCTCTCATCTCTCTCGGCAACGTTTATTCCCTCTGCACGAAGGTAAGATATGACTTTATCTATGTCACCTGGTTGTATTAACTCTGCAGGAAGTAACTTGTTTAAATCTTCGTAGGTGAGTTCACCTTTAACATCAGCATATTTTAGGATCTTTTTATAATTTATTTTCATCCTTCCTCCCATGCCTTCAAAATCCTAAGTGAAATTAGTCAATTTATCTCTCTTGCCTCCCGTTGCATTTTTTCATATTCTATAATAAGTTTTTTTAACCGTTCTTGGCTGCTTTCCTGCTTCATTATCTCTCTCATACTTTTAAGATCATTTTTGAGTTTCCAGGATCTGAGTTTTTTTAAAAGATGTTGTGTCTCTTCTAACTCCTCCTCCTTTTCTCTTTCACTAAAGAGAACATCTCCGACGATTTTTCTTAAATCGGGCTCTATCTTCCCCATTATTTCTTCAGAGTCAGTTGTCTCCTCGTTGAAAATCTCTTTAATTGTAGGTGTTTGTATAACGCCTTTTGCTTTTTTCACAAGATCCCACACAGATTTATCCTTTAAAGCAAACCCTAAAAGCTTCGCCTCTACCTTATGCTGTGCATCTATATAACCTGCACGAAAGGTGCTCTTCCTTTTAGTATTAGTACTCTTACCCACTAATAATGATTTACTAATCCCAAATCTCTTGGATGCCTCTTCTGTCCATACTTCTTTTCTTATCGGGTCCTTCAAGAGAGACAACATATCTCTTACTTCGTTTATTAAAACGACTCTATCCTCTGGATTATCTGTTTTTCTTGCATTTACGACAAATTCAAGAAAGTCCACTGTGGTCCTGAGAAAATCTTTGTAATCAATTCCTTTCTCTCTAACAAGAGAGTCAGGGTCATACCCGGCAGGAGATAATGCCACCCTCACACCAAGTGAGTTTTTTAAAAGAATATCTATAGCTCTTCTCGTTGCCTTCAATCCAGCATCATCAGAATCGTAAAATACAACAACATTTTTTGCGTATCTTGATAATAGGCTTGCCTGGCCATCTGTCAGTGATGTTCCCAAAGAAGCAATCACATTTTTGACCCCTGCCTGCCATAATGACAGAAGATCGAGATTTCCTTCAACCAGAATAGCAAGCTTCTCCTTTCTTATATCTCCTTTCGTCTGATGTAACCCATATAAAGTATTTGACTTTTTATACACAGCTGTATCGGGGGAATTCATATACTTGGGCTGTCTTTCATCTATAACTCTGCTACCAAATCCAACAACTTTTCCTGCCGTATTGAATACAGGGAACATAATCCTCTTTATAAACTTATCTCGCCCTTCTACAACAAGGCCTGCCTTTTCAAGTAATTCCTTTTTTATCCCCTTTTTCTGTGCAATCTCAAGAATGTATCTCTGCGAAGTAGGTACGTAACCCAGTTTAAAAGCAATTATGGTCTCATTTTTTATTCCTCTTCTTTCAAAATACGCAAGTCCCGGTTTACCCTGAGGTTTCTTAAGCAGAGTATCCTGATATAATTGACTTGCATATTCTAACACCTTTAGTATATCTACATTTTTTTCTTCTTCTCCTTTTATTTCTATTCCTGCTCTCTCGGCAAGGAATCTCACCGCCTCCGGAAATGTCATTCCTTTATATTCTATAAGAAATGTAATTACATTCCCGGTCTTCCCACATCCAAAACAATGATAAATTCCCCTTTGGGGTGACACAAAGAAACTCGGAGTCTTCTCTGCGTGAAATGGACAGAGGGCTTTATAGTTCTTGCCCGACTTCTTAATGTCCAAAAAATCCGCTATTACCTCCTCTATCGGATTTTCATCCCTGACACGACTTAATGTATCCTCCGTAAAGCGCATAAGAGATTTAGTGCGTTAATGGTTAATGGGGACTACATCACCTCAGCTCGCTTTGCTTGTAACGACTTAACTAATGCAAGCAGCTTGTTTTCTACCTTGTAATGAAGTTCATCAAACCTCTCAAAATCTCCTTCCCTCAATTGACTTATAAGCTTAATGCCAATTACACGGGTCATGACCTCGCCCGAAGACCCAAGTGCGACGTTCAGAAAATATAGATATTCGTTAATAGATCTTCGACAGTAACCTTCTGCAATATTGGAGGTAATCGACTGGGTAGATTAATATTTCTTCTTTTCGTACAATCTTTCACTTTTTCTCCTATCAATTCATCACTATCGCGACCAAGAGTGGTTGTGCAAAAACAACCGTGCAGCAAGCCTGTCTACCCTGCCTACCGGCAGGCAGGCGACAGGTAGATTGGAGTTAATCCGTGGAGTTAATCCGTAAGG
>DAOUSS010000017.1 GCA_030627085.1 Candidatus Stahliibacteriota bacterium
AAGTTTAGTTCTTTTACATCCTTGAATTTCAAAGAGCGAAAGGTTCTCTTCTAAAAAATCTACTCAAAGAACCTTTTTAGAAGAAAAACTACCTATTTCTAAATACCCTCTTTAGGATCAGCCTTTCACAAAACTCGTAATCCCTTACATCCCTCGTTTATCGGTATCGAGGCTCGTAACGAGGCTCGATCTTTTGATGCTCGATGCTCGCCTCCATAGGGATCCTACGAACTGTATTTTTCAAGCCTCAAGCTTCCAGCTTTGAGTTTCGTTACGAGCTTCCTCAACGATAACCCCGTTTCGATACCCTTGGTTTTGTGAAGCGCTATTTTAAGATGTTTGCTCTTTTTGCTACTGATTTCACGGATTACACAGATATATTAGGTCATTGGGTCAACAGGTCATTAGGTCATTGGGTTGTTGCTTTTTTGCACGAATTGAATTCGTGCCTACAAGATTACCTGCGCTTTTTATCTGTGTGGATCCCTGCCTACCGCAGGCAGGTGAGTGGTCTGTGGCTTTATTGTCAGAATGAATTTTTGTAAAATATGCCTCAAAATAAAAATGGTGCACCAGAGTGGTGCACCTTATTTTTTATGGGCGGGAGAGGATTCGAACCTCTGACCTTCGGTATGTGAGACCGACGCTCTAACCAACTGAGCTATCCGCCCTATTATATTCATTTGATATATTGTAACAGAAAAATTGCGATTTGTCAAGAAAAAAATCATTGGATTTAGCGGATTAGACAGTTTTTTAAGAATTATTTACTGTCGTAAGGAAGGAATTTTTAATAGAGAAGAAAAAAATTAGGGGGTATAGAAATAGAATTTCTATACCCCCGGTGGACTACTGTCAGGACTTCTAAACTTTGGTTACATTAGTTGCTTTTGGTCCTTTCGCATCCTCTATAACATCAAACTCGACCTCATCACCCTCATGCAGGGTTTTGAAGCCGTCACCGCCGATGCTAGAGTAGTGAACAAAGACATCTCCACCTTCTTCGAGTTCAATAAATCCATAACCTCTGGACTCGTTGAACCACTTCACTTTACCTTTTGGCATTTACAGCCCTCCTTTCCTAAAGATAATATATTATAACACACTTTTTTCTTTTTGTCAAGAAAAAAGTTTTAAAAGAGGTTGACATGGTGAAAAATTTGTGATATAATATAAAAAGTTAGTTTATTCAAATTGAAAGATGCCTATGATAGATTCTTATAGATTTGGATATATCGTTATCGATGGTAAGGGTTATTCAAAAGATGTTATCGTATTACCGGAAAGGATAATTACCAATTGGTGGAGGAGTGAAGGACACAGACTTAAGTTGGAAGACTTGAAAGAGATATATGATACAGGTATTGATACCCTGATTATTGGTACGGGAGCATTCGGAATGATGAAGGTAGATAACGAGACCAAAAGTGAACTCGAGAGAAAGGGAATAAAGGTGGTCATAGCATGCTCAAAGGATGCCGTGGATATATATAATGATTTACCCAAGGAGGAGACTGCAGCATGTTTTCACCTCACCTGCTAATGCAGACCGCAGACAGAAGACTGAAAACATAAGACCATTTGAGTTTAGCTTTCCCCTGACGCTTCCTCCTGTGGGGTCTGTGGTCTTAAGTCTATGGTCTTTCTTTTTGATATTTAATTTTTCTATGATAGTTGCCTGTCATCAACCAAATTACCTTCCCTGGCCGGGGTTCTTCTATAAGATGATGGCGTGTAATGCCTTTGTGCTTATGGATTCCTGTCAGTTCCCCCTTGGCAGGTCTTTTATCAACAGGAATCGCATTAAGACACCCCCGTCTCGGTTTCTATGGCTTACAGTCCCCGTCAAAAGAAAAGGCAGAAGCCTGCAAAACATAAATGAGGTACAGATTGACAATGAAATAGATTGGCAAAGGAGACATTTAGGAGCTCTTATCCATTTTTATGCGAAGGCACCTTATTTTAACGAATATATAGATTTTTTTAGAGCCTTGTATGGTAAGAAATGGGATAAACTTATTACGCTGAACCTTGAAATCGTCAACTTTTTCAAAAAACTCCTAAGGGTTGATACAAAACTGTATTTTCTTTCCGGGCTTGGGGTAGAGGGTAGTGGATCTTCACTGCTTGTAAATGTATTGAGGAGACTGGACGCTGATGCTTATCTCTCTGTATACAACAGCAGAAAGTATATTGATGAAGCCCTGTTTAAAAAAGAAGGGATAAAGGTTAGATATTATAATTTCAAGCCACCCATATATCCACAACTGTGGGGTGAGTTCCTGTACAACCTTTCGATAATTGATCTCGTGCTAAACTGTGGGGAGAAGGCAAAAGAGATAATAGAAGGTTGCGGCAAGAATTGAGAGATCGGGTGCGTGATATGAAGAGAGCTATATTCATAGATAGAGATGGAACAATCATAAAGGATAAAGGATATATCACGAATGTCTCCTTTGTCGAGCTTATCCCCGGCGCTGCTCAGGCGATAAACAGATTCCATTCACTCGGGTTTATAGTTGTGTTAGTGACCAACCAGTCTGCAGTAGGCAGAGGATATATCACAGAGGATGAATTAGCAAAGATACACAAAACAATGGAGCAATTACTCTCTCAGGAAGGCAGTTTCCTCGACGCAATATATGCATGTCCTCATCACCCTGATGAGAGATGCGGTTGTAGAAAACCGGAGCCCGGCTTAATCAGAAAGGCATGTAAAGATTTTGACATCAATATAGCAAAGTCATACATAGTAGGCGACCAGAAAGCAGATGTAGAACTTGGCAAAAAAGAAGGTATGAGCAGCATACTTGTTCTTACAGGTCACGGTAAAGATACAGTGAAGGAGACCTCGCCTGATTATGTAGTAAATAATATTCTTGAAGCAGAGAAATTAATTGAAGGAATCGAAGGTAAGGATGTAGTAGAAAACAGATAGACCTTGGATGGGATCATCCTCAGGTCCCGTTCAGGTTTTTTTCTTTGTTATTTTTACTTTATCTATTTTCCTGCGATGGATTGTTATTACCTCTAATGTGCCCCAGTTGAACACGATTTTTTCTCCTATCTTTGGTAGAGTTTTCAACCTCGAGAGTATAAGACTTGCTACTGTTCCCCTTTCTTCTATATCCACACCCAGTTCGTATCTTAACTCATCAAGGTCAGTTTCACCATTTATAATATAAACTTCACCCGATTTTTCTATATCTGGTTCAAGGAAGTCATATTCATCCCTTATCTCTCCGAAAAGCTCTTCGAGTATATCCTCGAGAGTAATAAGCCCGGCAGTGCCACCATATTCATCCTTTACAATCGCGATGTATCTGTACTCCTTCTTCATCTCTTCCATAAGTTCCTCTATACGCTTGTAAGGAGGCACGAACATACATTTATGAAGGGCTTTAGAGAGCCATCTGCTATCGTTTTTTTGCATCTTTCTGCCAGTCTCTTTTGCCTCTTCACGCAGATAATTTGTTATTACCTCCTTGACTCTCACAAAGCCAACGATATTGTCCAGATTTCTCTCATATACAGGTATTCTGGAATGACCGCTCTTTATCGCTATGTCTACGAGTTCAGCCAGGGAAACATCAGAGGGAACAGCAATAATTCTATTTCTTGGTATCATTACCTCTTCCACTTGCTTATCAGAAAAATCAAGCATACGTAATATGAGTTTTTTCTCCTGAAGTGGTAACCCTGTCATAGCAACTTTCACTTCTTCTTCTTTAAGAAGTGGCTTTTCTCCGTTTACACTTATTTTGAATACTTTAAGAATGCCTCTCGCTGTTATTGTTACGAGCGATATTATGGGAAAGAGTATCCAGTACAGTAAAGTGAAGGGTTTTGAGAGAACAAGGGATATACGAAGGGCAAAACGATAGGCTATCCCCTTTGGTATTATTTCAGCGAAGATGAGTACACAGAATGTCAGTATGAGGGGCGAGAATCCTTTCAGCCATGGTTGGAACGAGAATATATTTGATGCAAGTACGGACAGAGCAACCATGGAAATGTTCGTTCCTACCAGAACAGTAGAAAGAAATCTTTCGGGATTTTTCAAAAATCTGTAGGTAAAATCCGCTTCTCTTTTTACCGAACTCCACCCTCTCAATTTTATCATATCGCATGATGTGAATGCGATTTCAGCAAGGGTAAAGAATGCGTAGGAAACAAGTAATATGATAGCAGTAGCCCACATAAAAGTTTATACAATCCTTTCGAGAATATCATCCAATGTAACAACTCCGTCTACACCGCCATATTCATCTACACATATAGCTATGTGAGTTCTCTTATTTTGAAAATTCTCTAATAGTTCTGACAGTCTCATACTTGATGGAATAAACATTGCATTCCTTTTTAATCTCTTCACTGATATACTACCTGGACGTCTGGAGTAAAGATATGGAAGGACATCCTTTATATAAAGCACACCGGTTATATTGTCTATGTTGTCTCTAAAAAGTGGAATTCTGGAGTGCAGATGTCCTGTTATTATTGACGAAAGCAGAGTGCTCTCAGCCAATGCCTGTATATTCTTCCTCGGGGTCATAATATCCTCCGCGGTGATCTCTTTCAGGGATAACACTCTTTCTGCAAATCTCCTTTCTTTTTCAGTTACATAACCTTCCTCTTTAGCAAGATTTAACATCACCTTGAGTTCGTACAATGTGAACTTTGTCTCGTCTCTTTTCCAGAATCTATCCATTCCAAAAGTTATAAGAAAGACAAAAGGGGTGAAAATCTTTTTAAAGAGAAGCAAAACGGATATTCCTTTTCTCGTTACAATTTCTCCGAACCTTGCTGATACGAACTTTGGAGCAACTTCGCCAAAACACAGAATTATGAATGCGATGCATAGGGTTATTATTACCATATCCTGTGGGGATAGTGTCCCGACAAACCTGGTAACGGCTATAGCTGCGAGGTAGGAAATACTTATATTTACAAGGGTGTTGCCGAATAGTATTGTGGGCAACAGGGTATGTGGCTTATTCAGGATGGAGAATCTGCAGGACTCCTCGGCGAGTTTTTTTCTGGTAAGTGAGGAGAGTGAAAATATAGCAGTTTCGGAACCCGAGAAAAAGGCAGAAAAACATAGCAACAAAAGGAGCAAAAGTATTTGAAAGGCAGTAAGCATAAGATGGTTAAATCATGGAGTGCGGGTGCTAAAAAATCTATTCGCGTAATCTTCCTGTTTTTCTTCTATCAGTTTATCATCTTCATACCCGAGTGCATGTAGAACACCATGCGCAGTGAGAATTGCAAGTTCAAAATCAAGCGTTTCTTTTCTTGCCTTTGCCTGTTCGACTGCCCTATCATAGGAGATATAAATATCTGCAATTTCTCTATTCCTTGCTTCGTCAGGCAGAATAAAGCACATACAATCAGTAGGATAATTCCTTCCAAGATACTCTGAATTGAGTTTCTTTATGTAACTGTCATCTGTATATGTGATCTCTATCCGGAGTTTAGCGGGAGCGCCTTCGCATGTTAATATAGCATCTACAAGCCTCTCCAGAGCATCTACATTTATATCATATCTACCAGGATTTATAAATATCTCACGCATTGTGCAGTAATAATAAAAACGATTGGTATGTACTATTTTACCACATGTATTTCAGATTGTCAAGTTTTTTATCAACGGATTAAACGGATAACAGGGCAAAACCACAAAGGCACGAAAAACACGAATAGGGTAAATATTAAAATGCAAAATGAAAAATGAAAAATTAAATTCCAAAATCCAAATATTAAATGAAGATAGGTGGTAGGCATTGGTCGTTGGGTCATTGGGTATTGGAATTTGACATTTTATTGGAAATTGGTAATTGGAAATTTGACATTCTAAGTGGTGTCTTGGTGTCTTATTGTTAGTAACCCAATGACCTAATGACTCAATGACCCAATGACCTAATGACTCAATGACCCAATGACCTAATGACTCAATAACCTAATAACTCAATAACCCAATGACCTAATAACTTAGTTACCCTAATAGCCAGATAACCTGCGGTTAATTTTTACTTGACTTTTTTAAAGAGGTGTGTTATAATACAACAAATACAGGGTAATATTTGTAGAATTCTCTGTTCAAGTGAAAATTCATACCTCTGTTGATATGAATTGTTTTTTTATAGATTAAGGGAGGAAGAGCTATGAAATATGTTTACTTCTTTGGAGAGGGAGATAAGAATATGAAAACCGTTCTCGGTGGAAAGGGTGCTGGGTTACATGAAATGACAAGGATTGATATTCCGGTGCCTCCTGGGTTTACCATAACAACCGAGGCCTGTGTATATTATTTTACACACGATAATACATCACCAGAGGGATTGAAAGAAGAGGTAAAGCGAGCGCTTAATAGACTGGAAAAACATATGCACAAGAAGTTTGGCGACATTGACAACCCACTTCTTGTTTCTGTTCGTTCAGGTGCAAGGGCCTCTATGCCTGGCATGATGGACACCATTTTAAATCTTGGATTGAATAGGAATACAATGGATGGACTGATAAAGAATACGGGGGATAAGAGATTTGTATACGATTGCTACCGTAGATTATTACACATGTATGGTAATGTTGTTCTGGAGATTCCGCACGAGGAATTTGAAGAGATTCTTACCGAATTGAGGCAGAAGGAAGGGGTGAATCTTGATTCAGAATTATCTTCCGAATCCCTCGGTGAACTTGTCAAGAAATATGAAGAGATAATAAAGAAGCACGGGAAAACATTCCCGGATGATCCTGTAGAGCAGTTATGGGGTGCTATAGAGGCAGTATTTAGATCCTGGAACAATGATAGGGCAAAGGAATACAGAAGACTCAATAATATACCAGAAGACTGGGGAACTGCCTGTAATGTGCAGGCTATGGTATTTGGCAATATGGGCGAAGATTCTATGACCGGTGTTGCATTTACACGCAACCCTGCAACCGGTGAAAATCTGTTCTATGGCGAATGGCTTCCAAATGCACAGGGGGAGGATGTTGTGGCAGGTATACGCACACCTCACCCGCTTTCTGTGGTTGAAAAAGAAAGGAGTAATTCCTCTCTGCCATCTCTTGAAGAACTGTTTCCTGACACATACAGAGAACTCTGCGCTATTCGTGAGAAGCTGGAGAGACATTTCCGGGATGTGCAGGATATAGAGTTCACAATGGAGAAAGGCAAACTTTTTATTTTGCAGACCCGCACCGGTAAGCGTACTCCCCTTGCAGCTGTTAAGATAGCAGTTGATATGGCAGATGAGAAACTTATAGCCAACGAAGAGGCAATTATGAGGGTAGACCCGAAAGATATAGATCTTCTTCTCCATCCAATGATAGACCCGAATGCAAAAGTAGAGGTTGTTGCACGAGGCCTGCCGGCATCTCCTGGAGCTGCGACCGGTAGGGTGGTGTTCTTTTCAGAGGATGCAGTTAGGATGAAAGAGAAAGATGAAGAGTGTATCCTTGTGAGAATTGAGACATCTCCCGAGGATATAAAAGGAATGGCAAGCGCAGATGGTATTCTTACCCAGAGAGGAGGAATGACATCACACGCAGCTGTTGTGACGAGGGGAATGGGCAAGCCCTGTGTCGTTGGATGTGAATCCATAAATATAGACTATAAGAATAAATTGTTCAAAAAGGGTGGGACTACAATAAAAGAAGGAGACGAGATTACCATAGATGGTGCTACTGGTCGCGTGATGCTGGGTAATGTCCCCAAAATTAAGGCATCACTCTCAGGTGAGTTTGGGAGGTTGCTCTCTCTTGCTGACAGGGTAAGAAGACTGGGTGTGAGAACGAATGCAGATACCCCACATGATGCAAAGACTGCAAGAGATTTTGGGTGCGAGGGTATTGGACTGTGCAGGACTGAGCATATGTTCTTTGGGGGAGAACGGATTAAGGCAGTAAGAGAGATGATTATAGCGGATACAAGAGAGGAAAGGGAAAGAGCCCTCGCAAAAATTCTTCCAATGCAGAGAGAGGACTTCAAAGGGATTTTTCGCGTTATGGATGGTCTTCCAGTTATCATAAGGACACTTGACCCACCCCTGCACGAGTTTTTACCAAAAGAGCAGGCCGCAATTAGCGAACTTGCGAAGAAGATGAATGTGAAACCTGCAGTTATAGAGGAGAAAGTGAGAGCATTGTCAGAGACCAACCCCATGCTTGGACATCGTGGGTGCAGACTTGGAATTACATATCCTGAAATAACTGCAATGCAGGCAAGGGCAATATTTGAGGCTGCATGCGAGGTTACCAAAGAGGGCATAAAGGTTATTCCAGAGGTGATGATTCCAGTAGTCAGCAGCGCAGAGGAGTTTGAAAACCAAAGGGATATAGTAGAGAAAATTGCAAAGGAGATTATGAAGGAACAGGGAATAGAGATGGAGTATATGGTGGGCACAATGATTGAACTGCCAAGGGCAGCACTCATAGCAGATGAAATAGCCAAAATAGCAGACTTCTTCTCATATGGCACAAACGACCTCACACAGACCACATTTGGATTCTCAAGAGACGATGTTGCAAAAATACTTGACAGTTACAAAAAAAAGGGAATTCTGAGTTACGATCCATTCCAGACCCTGGATGAAAAGGGCGTTGGTGAACTCATAAAAATGGGTCTAAAAAAGGGAAGAAAGACGAATCCAAAACTTGAGGTTGGGATATGTGGTGAGCATGGCGGCGACCCGAAATCCATAGATTTCTGTGAGAGAACAGGATTGGATTATGTTAGCTGTTCGCCTTACAGGGTGCCTGTTGCAAGACTTGCTGCAGCTCGGGCAAAGATAAGAAATAGCAGGTAAGAACGGCATATTTTTCTTGACTTTTTTCTTTTATTGTGTTATAATATTTTTCCCCTAAAATGCCCGCCAGACGGTAAGTAACCATAAAGCTTATTGATGGTTATACGGTGGGGAGGTTATAGCACTCCAGATTCTTAAGGGTATGAGTGAAATTGCATCTACATTGGAAAGTCCGTCTGATTCAGAAAGGACGCTTAAGATAAGTGTTTCTTCATCTCTTGTCGCCAAAAAAGAGAAAGAGCTTTTAAGTAGATACTCAAAAGAGGTCTCTATAGATGGATTTCGAAAGGGTAAGGTGCCTATCTCCGTTATAAAGAAAAGGTTTGGAGATGCATTAAAAGAAGAGGCGGTAGAGGGTGTATGCAGAGATGCATACATCGAGACGATAAGGGGAAAGGGGATAGTTCCGCTGACAAGGGCTCAAATAGGTAATATAAAGCAAGCTGAAGATACACTCTCATTTACCGCATCCTTTGAGGTGATTCCCGACGTGGATATCGATTACAAGGATATTACTGTCGAACTTCCGATTCCTTCGATAACAGATAAGGATATTGACAGGGTAATAGAGGAAATGAGGATTTCCTATGCCACCTATATACCTGTTGTAAGGGTGTCTGCACCGGGTGATTATCTGGTAATAAACTATAATTATTTGAAAGAAGAGAGAGGACTACTGCGGCCTGATACAGTTACCAACTTTGGCTTCATTCTTGGTTCGAATGTAGTCCCAGATGAGTTTAACAAAAAACTGGTCGGCAGGAGACCGGGTGAGAATGTAGAGGTAAATATCCGCTATCCGCTTGACTATAAAGAGTCATCCATTGCGGGGAGGGAGATTACTTACAAAATTATGGTAAATGAGGTAAAGGAGGTAAAACTTCCGCCAGTTGATGATGAGTTTGCAAAGATATGCGGATTCCAAAACATAGAGGAACTGAGAGAACATGCAAGGAAGACACTTTCTGAAAGGGTTGATGCACAGGTAAAAGAGATACTCCCCGGGGTAGTTCTTAACAAACTTGTAGAGCAGTGCCAGTTTGATCCGCCGAAGGTGTTTGTTGACATTGCGTATGAGGATTGGCAGGATGATGTAAAGAATGGAAGAGTTAACTCTATGGACGAAAAGGAGATGAGAGAGAGAGCGGTCTGGGATGCAAAGGCAAAGGTCATTCTTTCTATGATAGCGGATAAAGAAAATTTGACGGTGACAGACGAGGAATTGAAGGAAATCCTGAAAAAGTCGCTTTCGCCTGCAGAGGTAAAGACGGTTTTTAAAGACACTGATCGTCGGGACTACATAAGGGCATATCTCAGGAGAGGAAAGGCACTTGACCTGGTAGTGAAGAACACGAAGGTTGAATACGCAGAAAAAGTCGATAGACATAAGACAAAAGACCAGAGACCAGAGAGCTCAAAATTGATATTAAGTTATTAATGTAGGGCAAGGCTTTCTGACTGCCCTGCCTACCGGCAGGCAGGCGTCAGGCAAGTCAGCCTTGCGACAAGCAGGAGTAACTTCATCCAATACGGATGTTGTGCGAGGGATGTGTGTCGTAAGGATGGTTACGATTATCACAATCCCAATAGTCAATAGGAGGAGTTTATGAATCTTGTTCCGATAGTTGTCGAATCGTCTGGAAGAGGAGAAAGGGCATACGACATATTCTCGAGGTTGCTGAAGGACAGAATAATAATTCTCGGCAGCGAGATAACAGAAACTGTATCTTCAAGTATCGTGGCACAGCTTTTATTCCTTGAAGCCGAGGATTCGCATAAGGATATACATCTCTACATAGATAGTCCCGGCGGTATCATATCTTGTGGCCTTGCAATATATGATACCATCCAGTATATCGAGGCAAATGTTTCAACGATATGTATGGGAATGGCAGCATCTTTAGCCGCTGTTATACTTGCCTCGGGGACCAAAGATAAAAGATTTGCATTGCCTCACTCCAGGATTCTTATTCATCAACCCATGGGCGGTATGTCCGGTCAGGCTGTTGATCTTGCCATACATGCGAAGGAGGTTACGAGGGTGAAAGAAGAATTGAATCAAATACTTGCGTTTCATACGGGCAAAGATGTGAAAGAGATCGAACGGGATACGGACAGAAACTTCTGGATGGATGCACAAGAGGCAAAGAAATACGGGATAATAGACGAAGTGATAGTGAAAAAGGAGAAGAAATAGCGGAATAAAATAGAAGTGGGGTGTGTTATATGCAAAAGACCTGTTCATTCTGAGCAGGTTAAATATCCGGGGCTGTAGTTCAGTTGGGAGAACGCTTGACTGGCAGTCAAGAGGTCACGGGTTCGAATCCCGTCAGCTCCACTAGTTAGTTTGTTAGTTGGATAGTTGGTTAGTTTGTTAGTTGGATATAAGGGGATAAATAGATTAAATTTTCAATATTTATCAACAGGGGAGGGACATGTATAAGAAAATCTTGTTACTGTCTCTTGTAATATTGACAGTTTTGGCATGTCAGAGGGGTGGAGGATATCGTGACATGGCAATGATAACGGACGCTAAGAGAAGCCTGAGGGGGGTGAAGAATGCACTTGAAGAATACTGGGTTGATAATGCAACCTATCCTGAAGAGGGATCGGATTTAAAGGCCGTTTTAAAACCATATTTTTTGAGGGTGAGATACAAGGAGAATGAAGATGCTGCAATACACGCAGCAAGTATACAGAATGCGAGAAATCAGCTGGATAATATAACGAACCTGCTGGCGAATGTCAAAAGGCAGATAGTTCCCCGCCTTGATTCCTGTTTACAGAAAGAGATGCTTTCCCATATGGAGAGAGTTGGAAATCTTGTTTCCCATTACATGCTGGAGATTGAAGCAATAGAGATGCCACCGGTGGAGGTAGATGCTAAGAATGAGTTTAAGGAGATGCTGGATATCCTGAAAGAGGTGGATCCTGAACTGGTCGTTTCGGAAATCGATGACAACCTTGTACAAAAAGGCCAGGAGATAATTCAGTCATTGGACGAACTGAAAAGGAGGATGGCAGAGCGACTGCTTGATTCAGTGAGGGTAGCGAATGCAACATATAAGGCAGATGCGATATCCAGGACATTCAAGGTCTACGAAGCATACCTTACCCACCAACCCCTTGCCCAAGCAGAGGTTGTTATCCCGGAGAGGGAATTTGAGAATATAGAGACCGTACTCGATACATTAGCGTTTGACTCACTTCTTATACAGGTTATGGAAGATATAAGAGGGGGTATTAATCAATACAGATCACTGGAGATGCGGAAGGATGATATGGCTGTACTGCTGAGCGGAATTCAGATGATTGAAAGGGCTACAGCAATAATGTCAAAGTACGAAGGCACTATAAGAAAGAATGTACATACATCGGCGATAATTCTGGAGGCAAATGTAGCCCTGCACAAGATGGCAGAAGCCATTGAATCTTACAGAAGAGAGAACGGTGCCTATCCACCTGAGGATGTTGCTCTGGATTCGATTCTACACCCGCATTTTATTGAGATTACCATGGGTGGCGACACAATAGACAGATACGAAGAGAACCTATCATATCTGGAAGGGTTCCCCTCCTATCTGGTCGTTGACCCTACAAGTAGATTTGAACTGAGGGCAAGGGTTGCTAATGAAGCCAGAACCCCTATATTCAGCAGGGTAGAAATCGTGTCGGATTGGGAAAAAGTAGTATCTGCGTTTGCTCAGGGACCCACATACAGAACAATCGACCCGAAGGTGACTTATTTTCTTACTGCAACGGCAAAGGATAGCAGAAGAACTCTGATTTGTGAGCGTTCACCTGTAAGGGAAAAGAAAAAAGCCAAAAAGTAAAGAGGGAGGTGTTATGAGGCGGAATATCGGAATAATATGGTGTACTCTTTTACTTATACTTGGATGTGCACCGCAACCGAAGATAGAAAAACTGCCAGAGGAGAAAAAACCCACCGTATCCGAGGCAAAAAAATATCATTCCTCAGGGTTTGAGTATTTCAAGAATGGACAGTATGAGGATGCCATAAGGAATTATAAGCAGGCGATCGCCGAGAGCACGCTTTTTGTGGATGCGTATCTTGACCTTGCAAGGACATACACTGTGATACATAATTACGAAGAAGCTGAACGCACTTATGCGCGTCTTATCGACATCCTGCCGAATGAGCCAAATGGATACTATGGTCTTGGAAGACTGTATACAGAGGAAAGGAAATATGTACTTGCATTACAGCAGTATGATAAAGCACTTGAGATTGATCCTGAAGATGCACTTGCCTTTTATGGTAAGGGCTATGTGAACGAAAAGACGGGAAATACAGGAGAGGCACTCAGATATTATGAGAGGGCAAAGGAGCTTGCACCGGATGATATTAATATCAAGTACAGCCTTGGCAAGTTGTATGTGAAGCTTGAACGGTATGAAGACGGGATTCGGGAACTTGAAGCAGTTTTGCAAGAGCACCCGGAGGATATAGAGGTGAAACTATTTTTGGGAGATGCATATGCGTCAGTAGGTCGGTATACAAAGGCTGAAGAGCAGTTCACTTATATAGTGGAGCAGTCCCCGGATTATGCAGTGGCCTGGGTGAAGCTTGGCAAGGTATATGTGGATATGAAGAAATACGCTGAAGCAATGGAAAATTACAAGAAGGCGATAGAGATAGATCCCGCACAGCCGAGTTTCTACTATCACTTAGTTGATCTACTTGTAAAACTCAAGAACTACACAGAGGCAAATACATATCTGAAGAAAGCATTTACGATTACACCTGATGATGCTATTCTGGTTGCTCTTTCAGGCGACCTTTATATAGCGAAAGCTGATGATGCCTTTAAAGCAAAAGACTGGGATACTGCTATATCCAATTATCAGATTGCAATCAATAACTATGAGAAAGTTAAGACCTTGACAGATAGTCCGCATTGGGTTAGTTATGCAAAAAAAGGCATGAAGAGGGCACAAATTCAATTGAAGAAAGCAAAAGAGGAAAGATGGTGGGATAAAGGCAAATGATGGAGGGCTACGGAAACAATAAATTGAAGACACCTGTTCTGGTGTTAAATCAGAGCTACGAACCGCTTTCTATAACGAGGATGAGGAGGGCGGTGATTCTTTTATGGCTTGGGAAGGCAGAACTTGTTGAAAGTTTTGAATGGCAGATTCATACTTCCACTATGGCGTTTGACAGTCCCAGCATTATCCGTCTTCAGAGTTATGTCCATCTCAGACGTCCTGCAATCCCCCTTACAAGAAAAAATATTATGAAGAGGGATGGATACAGCTGCCAATATTGTGGGATAAAGGGTGTGCCAATGACATGTGACCATGTAATTCCAAAGACCAGAGGAGGCGATGACTCCTGGGAGAATCTGGTATGTTCCTGTATGGAGTGCAACAACCGTAAGGGTAACCACACACCGGACGAGGCAGGTATAAAACTAATCAGAAAACCTAAACGCCCTCATTATTTCTTTATATTTCAAAGCTCTTTTAGGATACCGGATGAAAGGTGGAAGAATTACCTATTTTTAAATTAAAGCAAAATATATTTTTAATTGATAATTGAAAATTGACAATTTACTGTCTACTTCATTCCACTAAAAAATTCTCTTTGACCAGATTTGTCGTAGTATATCAATTATGCCGCAGATATTTATTGCAATAATCACCACCCTTTTGATAATTGCAGGGCTTGCTGGCACTGTCATCCCCTTTCTCCCCGGTGAACCTCTTATATTCCTTGGAAGTATTGTATACGGATTTGGTTTTGGGTTCGATAGAATTGGCAGGGGTATATATGTTGCCCTTGCGATCTTCTCTGCTTTTTCCCTTGTGGTAAATTATATTGCTACATCCATAGGCGCGAAAAAATTTGGTGCATCCAAATTCGGTATCCTGGGTGCCATCGTTGGAGCATTTTTGGGTTTTCTTATAGGGAATATTACAGGTCTCCTTATAGGTCCGTTTTTGGGAGCATTTATTGGTGAATTGCTGAGAGCAAGAAAGATAGAGAAAAGTGTAAAGGCAGGGTTTGGGGCCGTGGTTGGGTTCTTTGCGGGAGCTCTTACCAGAGTTCTTGTGTCACTTGTAATGACAGGGCTTATAATTTACGGAATTCTTAAATGACATAATTTAGATTATGCATTAAACACTGAATAACACCGAAAAACACTGAAATAAATATATAAAAAATACAAAAAAACTCTTATAAATTCGGTGGCTTTAGTGTCCTTCGGTGTTGAATTAAACACTGTCTCAAAATCTGTATGGATAGACAAGGAGAAATGGTGAAAGTAGGAAGGGGAGAGAAATTTTGAAATTTCGTAAGTCAACATGTAGGGCACGGTTTTAACCGTGCAAAATTAAATTCGTTTCTGGCTGTGGTAGGCAGGTCAGGTTCTGATACGCTGATAACCTGTTACTCTGCAACAAACCTTAGGTGCTGTCGTTCATTAGTGCTCAAAGGATTTGTTTTAGTGACTCTGTCGCCTTTTCGAGATGTTTTTCCTTTATCACCACAGTTATGGAGTTTATAGAAGTGCTTATCAATTCCATGTTTATATCATTATCGCCAAGCATAGAGAATATCTTCCCTGCAATCCCGGGAATTTTGCCCAATCCATCGTAGTACAAGGAGAGCATTGCCACTTCTTTATCAAAGGAAATCCGGTAGGGATAGAGTTTCTTAAGTATATTGACCACGTTTTCGAGGTCATTCACCACCACAGCAAACGAAATATTCATAGTCCTGCCTTCACCGGGGGTATATGATATAAGTTCTATGTTAATATTGTGTTCTCCGAGTGTGTCAAACAATTTTCCTGCCTCACCTGGCTTATCCGGT
>DAOUSS010000016.1 GCA_030627085.1 Candidatus Stahliibacteriota bacterium
ATTGAATTCAGAACAGCATCTTCTATTCGCAGACTGAAGTCTGCGGCTACCAGATCCCTACTTTCTGCATAACCACTAAAGATTGCGGCTATCAGACTAATTGTTCTTGCAAAGCAAACAACTACTAAGACACCAAGGTCTGAAATCGGGGAAGAAAATCCGTACTTCTTTTTCAAATGCCTCCCTTGATTCGGCTGCGTGTACAACATTTCTCCTTATGCTTGTTCCATACAGTGCTCTGATGGTCTGTGGTGCAGCTTCATCTGGGTTTGTTTTTCCAATTATCTTTCTCAAATGACCGATAGCACCTTTTCTCTCTAATACCAGCGCAATAACAGGCGCTTCTCTTATAAACGAGATAAGTGGTTCGAAGAAATCTTTGCCTCTGTGAACCTCATAGAGAGCCTCTGCCTCTTCTTGAGTGAGAGATTTCAAACTAATCTCTGCTATATTGAACCCTTCCTGTTCTACCTGTGTGATTATTTTACCTATTATTCTTTTTTTAAATGCATCTGGTTTTATTAACAGCAAAGTTTGTTCTATCATATAGTTTTTATCCCTTCAAGGATAAAGATAAGGGGATCAATGGCTTTTCCGTTCTTCCATACCTCGTAATGTAATCTGGGACCTTCAGTTTTTCCTGTTTTTCCAACATATCCAATCACATCTCTCCTCTTTACCCTTCTTCCCCTCTTTGTGTTAACATGAGAGAGATGAGAATAACTAGTTATAATCCCGTTCTTATGAGTTATCTCCACAGTATAACCTTTATGTCTTTTCCTTCCAGCAAATTTTACAACACCATTTGCTGTTGCATAAACTTTCTCGCCTGCCTCTGCAAGGATATCTATACCCTGGCAAAATCTTCGTTCACCTGTAAATGGATCCATTACATATCCGAATTGTCTCATTACCCTTCCGTGAGTTGGAGCTATGGAAGGTATATAAAGTAAAGCGCTCTCGTCATGTTCCAATTCCTGTAATATTTTATCATATAATATTTGTTGCCTGTTAATCTCTTTCAGTAGTTCCTCAGGTTTTTGGCAGGATAAGATAGGTATATCATGAACAATCTGTACCTTATAATTACTGATGTCTAAAATCGTGTTCACTTTACGCTCATTTTCCTCCGTCATCATTTTTACATAATTGTAGTCCTGTTTTATCTTCCCATATATCGGTATTAACGAATCTACCTCTTTCTTCAGCGTCAAAACCTCATCCACACTCGTGTGCAAAACACCCCTTTGATATAAGAAGATAGGCACGAGGACTAACAAAACAATGGTCAGGATAATAATTAGATTCAACCTAATATGTCTTATGTTGGAAAGATTATGTGGAACGATAGTTATATGTATATTCATATAATTCTTTTAATCTTTATTCTCTCCAACTTTTTCTTAGGGTTCTTATTGCATTATCCTTTATCTGTCTTACTCTTTCACGGGAGAGATTAAATTCTTTTCCTATCTTTTCAAGTGTGTGTGGTCTTCCATCTTTTAGCCCAAAGTAAAAATTTACGATTTCCCGTTCCTTTTCCGAAAGAAACCTGAGCGAATCTTTTACTTCCAAAGAAAAGGTAGTTCCATTTTCACTTGCTATAGCATCCCCGAGGGTTATGTGCTCGAGACCTGCTATCTCTGCATCAAGGGAATACTCTCTTTCAACAGACTCCAAAGCAGCTTTTACTCTTTTTACATTCATGCCGAGTATATCCGCGAGTTCTTTTATGCTTGGTTCATAATCCTTATCTTTAGACAGCTGCATTTTCACTTTTCTTATTTTGGATGAGTCAGTTATCTTACAGATAGGAAACCTCACAATCCTTACCTGTTCAAAAAGTGCTTTCTGAATCTTCTGCTTTATACGAAAGATAGCATAGGTTAAAAAACGAACTTCCCGATCAGGTTTGAAATTCCACAGTGCCTCCATAAGACCAACATTACCTTCACTTATAATATCTGTAAGAGGTAAACCTCTACCTTTGTAAAGGGACGCCACTTTAACAACAAACTTAAGATTAGAGAGTATGATTCGCTCAAATGCTTCTCTATTCCCTTTTTTCACTCTGGCTATTAGCTTTTTTTCCTCCTTTGCAGAGAGTGTTGGTATTTGCTGTATATCTTTGATATATAAACTGATAATATTTTCCGTTGGGTCTCTCATAATTTTTATAGACCCTTTCGGGCGCCACTTTTTGTCATGGGGTAATTGTTATAAACCTCGAAGTCTCTCCTCTTTTTATCAGAAATACAATAGGCTTATCACTCTTCGCAAGTTTTTCTGCCATCATTCTGTAGTCTCGCATGTTCTTGATATATTTTGTATTTATCTTTTTTATCACATCTCCTCTCTCTATGTATCCATACACCGCTCCATCGGGATGAACATCTACAACCAATACACCTTCTTTTTCCATTACACCAAGCTTTTTTGCCTCCTCTGATGAAACATCGATTACCTCTATACCAAGCCATGTTTCTTCTTTCTCTATTTCTGCTATAGTTTCCTCAGATGGGCGCTTGCCAATCTCTACCTTCAATATAACAGTCTTCTTGTCACGGATGACTTTTACACTCACTTTCTTACCAATTGGGGTTCTCGCCACTATAAATGGAAATTGGGAAAAAGTAACTTCTTTTCCGTTAAACTCAACAATTATATCTCCTTCCTTAAAGCCTGACTTCTCTGCAGGACTGTCTTTCAGCACCTGTGCGATTATCACTCCTTTTACCTTTTCAAGTCCAAGTCCCTCTGCCATCTCTTGTGTAACTTCCTGATAGTAGATACCAAGGTATCCTCTCTCTACCTCTCCTGTTGTCATAAGGTCCTTTATTACATCCTTTGCTATATTACTTGGAACAGCAAATCCTATGCCAATGTTTCCTGGCAGACCCGCTACTTGAATAGCAGTATTTATCCCTACGATTTTACCCCTTATATTGACAAGGGGACCACCAGAATTTCCTGGATTTATTGCAGCATCTGTCTGAATGAAATCTTGAAAACTTCTGCTACCCGGCAAATTGATGCCTGTTCTATGTTTTGCAGATACAACTCCAACTGTAACAGTACGTTCAAGTCCAAATGGATTTCCTATTGCTATCACCCAGTCCCCAACCTCTATTTCATCTGAATTGCCCAGTTCTGAATATGGAAGATTCTTTTCATCTATCTTTAACAGAGCCAGATCGGTTAGTGGGTCTTTCCCAATAATTTTTACATCCCTGTATATTCTTTCTTTTGTCTTCACCACTATTTTCTCAGCGCCCCTTATCACATGATTGTTTGTTAGTATGTAACCGTCCTCGGTTAGTATCACACCAGAACCAAGACTTTTTTCTCGTTGTTCTCTTGGAAATTCAGGGAAGAATTTTTTCCAGAATTCAAAAAAGGGGTCTTGAAATTCAGGAACTTGGACCCTTACAACTTTCTCCGCACTAATATTAACAACACTCGGCATTATCCTCTTTGCTACATCAACAAATGGACTCTTGCCGTTTTCGTCTACCGGTAATTGCTGTGCCATACACAAAAATGGCAAGAAGAACACTGCAACAAGCGCTACTGTCCTTTTCATATCACACCTCCTGTAAACTAATGTTGTTTAAAATTAACTACAGAGGTCACAGAGAACATTTAACTTCCTTCCCCTCCTAATGCCTTCGCTATTTCTTCTTGTATATTCTTGTTTATTGAATCTGTGAGTGCTCCACCTATCCAGTTAAATTCTTCTTCTGTTATGCCTGCCTTTTTATATGCGTCCTTTTCACTTTTTTCCCAACCTTTAACAAGCTCATCCCATGCCTTCGCAACATCCCGATGTGCTTCTCTATATACAGAATCAGTGACTTCAGAGAGATCATGGGATAGATTATATCTTCTTATAAATTCTTCTAGAGATTTCTCATGACCGACTATGGCCTCGAGTAAATACTTAGAAGCATTTACATAGGAGTGAGCCATCTCTTCCGTTATTCTATTGTCTTTTGGAGGAATAAATTCGCTCTTTTGGGGCAGTTTGGGCCCTTCAGTAACTTCACAACCTATTAATAGTACCACTGGTATAAGAAAAGCCCATCTCTTCATAAATCCTCCTAGTTTTATCACAGGTATTGTCAAAAATATCACATTTCAATGCTAACCTGCATCCAATTCTTTGTTTTTAGACACGGTTCGGCTGAGCGGCTCGGCTGAGCTCGCCGAAGGCTCACCGAAGACTGATTTGTCAATTGTACTGTCCTTTCTCCTTCTTATTACTATACCAAAGGGTATAAATACACAGTAACCAATAACAAGTAGTATAGGAGCAAGCGTTATAGAACCTTTTGAAAGTGTTAAATATCCAAGAGCAATAGATAATATTCCAAGAGAGAGTAAAAGATAGTTTATCTTGTCTAATTTTATTTCTCCTATATCCTCTTTTTTTTCACTAATAACTATTTTCTGTTTTTTTTCCGCCATATTTCCTCCAAGATGAAACAAATAATCCTTTCTCTTTTAAAAGCCACTACTTCGGTGAACCCCTCGGCCTGAGCTCGGGACGAAGGCTCAGTTGAACCGTTTACCCTATCTGCACAAGTTCTTCAGAGTATCTATATGTAGCTAACTCTTTGCGTTCAAGGAATGCTAATCCGAGCGTTAAAGGGCCTATCCTGCCAGCAAACATCGTTACTATTATCATTAATTTTCCCAGTATAGAGAAATCATGCGACAGGCTTACACCCTTTACAAAAAGACTACCCGTGGAAAGTCCAACTGTACCAAATGCCGATAGTTCTTCAAATAATATTCTCTCAAATGGAAGACCTTCAAGCGATAGAACCAAAACTCCAAAACTCACAATGGCAAGCGATACGATAACAACATAAAACGCTCTCTTGATATCCTCTTCTCTAATTCTCTTCCCGAATGCATTAACATCCCTTTTGCCTTCCAGATATTGGAGGGTTGACAAGAAACATATCCCAAATGTAGTGGTCTTTATTCCGCCACCTGTACCTCCAGGAGATGCACCAATAAACATAAGAATCAAAATAAAAAAGAGCGTGAAATTACTTGCACTACTTAGATCTAGTGCAGTGAATCCAGCAGTCCTTGGAGTAGCCATCTGGAAATAAGAAAGCAGAAACTTTGTGCCTATTCGGTGTCCCCCCAACAAACCCCCGTTTTCAGAGAGAAAAAAAACAACACTACCCGTAACCAATAATATCAATGTTGTAACAAGAACTATACGACTGTGAAGTGATAATTTTCTCTTTCCCTTTGTAACAAGTTCTGCAAGCACTACAAAACCAAGACCACCCAAAATAAATAATGAAGAAGCAGTTAAAAGAAAAAGGGGATCGTTTTGGAATCTAATAAAGCTGTCAGAGAACAAAGAAAAACCGGCATTACAAAAAGCAGAAACAGAGTGGAACAGCCCAAGCCAAAGTGGATAATTATAGTCTCTAACAGCAAAGCTGTGTGTAAATATCAGCATTCCTAAAATCTCAAAGATAGCGGTAAACAATACTATCTTCTTTATAAGGGAGCGGAGGCCACCTGTGTCTATTAAAGAGATGCCCTTACTCGCCACAGTGGATTGGCGAAGAGAAAACCTCCTTCCAATTGCAAGAAAAAGTAACGACCCTACGGTCATATATCCCAGCCCGCCAATTTGAATCAGAATAAGAATAACAATATGCCCGAACAGAGAAAAGTCATTAGGGGTATCCTTGACAATAAGCCCTGTAACGCATAGACTGGAGGTTGCGGTAAAGAGGCTATCTACAATATCCAATCTCTCACCAGAAGAAGAAATGGGTAAGGAGAGAAGTAGGCATCCAATCAAAATTATACAGAGATAGCCGGTAAATATCCACTTTGCCGTATTCATATTAATTGATCAACTAATTATTGGTTAAACAAAAGTATTCTGATAGCCATTTTTAATTTAACGGTTTAATATTCCCCTTTTTTACTTCAAAGATCTTTACATAAGAGAAAAGTTCTTCTTTTGAAAGTGCAATACCCGAAAGTGGTTGAATAGTATCATTATCAGAAAGCCAGAACTGCAAACTTTTTCTATCATTTATTCCATTCTTAACAGCACGCGTAATAAGCTTTGCAGCTGCATAACCCATAAATGCAACATCTGTGGGAGCCCTACCAAATCTGTGCTTAAAGGCCTTTTTAAACTCCGGATATTTCCCGAAGTCTGAAAAAGAGGTGAATATAACACAAGGTAAATAACTTACATATTCACCCACTACTCTTGGATAACTCCAGTCCTCCATACCAAAAATGATGGTCGAGCTGTCAAGCACTTCGTAGTATGCAAACTGAGATGCTATTGCGGGGATATCCGATTCGCTGGCAGAAACAAATATCGCATCTGTGTTCGTATCCCTCAAGGATAACATACTCTCTCTTAGATTAGAAGACCCTGGGGTGTAATAAAAAACATGAACAATTTTGCCACCTAATAACCCTATCTCCTCTTTAAACTTCCTTGCTATTCTTCTTCCATAGGAATCGTCAGAAGCGAGTATTGCAATATCATATGGTTTTATATCTTTCATTATATAACGGGCAAGCGCTATTTCTTCAATATCGAGAGGAGAATAAAGTTTATATATGTGCTCGCCTATGGATGGCAATCTCTCTTCTGTCGCCGTAGGTGAGAGCATCGGGACGCCTGCAAGTTGTGATACACAAGCAACAGGAATAGCTGTATTTGAGAGTAAGGGACCTATTATACAGGTTACTCTATCTTTAAATATTGCTTTTTTCACCGCTTCTATTGCCTGTATTGGATCTGCATCTGTATCGTAAACACTTGCTTTTATCCCATCGAGACCAAGAAGAACGCCATCTCGCATATCTTCTCCAAGCGATCTATATCTGGGTTCGTAAGGAATTAGTATGCCACATAAAAGGGGTTTTTTCTCTACTTTAGGATACAGGACAATTTTTTCTCTTATCTTTGCACAACCCGCTATTATAATTATTAAGAGTATAAGCACATATTTTTTCATGGATTCTTTTTCACAATCACTTGATGTATTCTCTGGTCGGTTGCTAATATAATTTTGAATTGTATACCATTAATAACAAATGTCTCACCCTTTGTTGGAATTCTTCCCAGTCTCTTGCATAAAAGACCTGCCAGTGTGTTTACGTCTTCCTCATCAAAGTTTGTCCCAAGAAACTTATTGAATTCATCCAGTTCTATCCTTGCATTAAAAAGAAAAGAACCATCTTTAAGTTTTTTATGAAGAAAGATATCCCTGTCAAATTCGTCCTGCAGTTCCCCTACTATTTCTTCAACAATATCTTCTATTGTAACCAAGCCACATACACCTGCATATTCATCGGTTACAATTGCTATTGAAACATGTGCAGATTTCAATTCTTTCATTGCCTCGACAACAGGTTTCGTTTCCAGAATAAAATAAGGCAACCTCACTACCTCAACGATAGAGGTGCAACTGGATTTTCCTTTAAAGCGTAATATATCCTTTGCATGAGCAACACCAATAATATCATCAATAGACTCATGCCAGATTGGAATACGCGAAAAACCTGACAAAACCATAAGATTACGTACATCTCGAACAGTCTTCAGTGCGTTGCTTGTCACCATCTCTACCCTTGGAACCATAATCTCACCTACTTCTTTATCTCCCAATTCGAAGACTCTTTCTATCATTATCTCTTCATCCTCTGTAATTAATCCTCCCTCTTCGCCCATTTTTATAAATTCCTTTATTTCGTCTTCAGACTCGGGGTGCGTTCTATGAAAAAGTTTTTTTTTGATAAAATCGATGAAACTCATATGTAACTTATTATATAAGGAATTAGTTTGTTAGTCGGATAGTTTATTAGTTGGTTTGATTCTAACAAACCTACAAACCAACCAACTAACTTTCTACTCGTCTGGTTTATTAACGCATAATCTGGGATAACAGCTAACACCTCGTTTCACCAAGTCTTGTGCCCGGTATCTCTTCCGGCACAGATATAACTCCTCCTGATATGAGAATATTGAATGCCTTTTCTACTCCAAACGGCAGAAAGATAAGCTTGTCTTCCCTCGCAAGTATATAAAAACCCGTAGTTATATTTGGTGTGGTTGGAATGAAAAGCGAAAAAAGATATGTATCACCTTCTTTATACCCTTTCTCATTGGTAACAAAACCAATACTGTATAGTCCCTTTCTTGGGAACTCAACTAAAACTGCTTTCTTAAAGGCACTTCTGTCAACGAATAATGCGTTGGTAAGCTGTCTCGCCCCCGAATATATACCTCTTATAAGCGGGATTCTTTTAAGAAACCACTCAAGGAGCCTTAATGTACTCTTACCAAGTAATGATGTAGCGAGAAATCCGACGAGGTATACAAGGAGTATTACCGCAAAAAATCCAAGTAGCGCAATTATATATTCTGGAAGCCCTGAAAGTTGTGGGATCCTGGAAAATACACCAGAGAGTATACCACCGATCCGTGTGGTAAGATACCAGATTACAAACAGGGTTAAAAATATGGGAATAACTGCTGCAAGTCCCAGAAGGAATCTGTTTTTAATACCTTTCATCATATATTTTCGTATTATACCATAACTCCAGTAAAAAGTCAAGCAAAATTTAACCACAGAGTGCACAGAGAATTTTTGTTTAAAAAAGGCAAAGGCTCTGTGCTCTCTATATTCAATCTCTTAACCCTATTTATCACTGACTAAATTAAAAAAATCTTATGAAAAATTTGAGCACACAGAGAATAAAATAAAAAATGTTTTCCCTCTGTGACCTCTGTGGTTTATAATTTTCTATGCAATCAAGCAAAAAGTAATTAAGTAACTATGCCTCAATTGCCAATTGTCATTAGCAGACTTCACCAATAATACTGAGAAAGTTTGCCTTTTCTCATAACAGCGTAGGAAAAGTACTTAACCCAATCACCGAGAAGGATAAAATCCTTACCGTCTAATTTTCTGTGTATCGGAATATGTATGTGGCCAAGGATAACCGCATCAATATCTCCCTGGAGTATCTCTCCTGCAATGTCATACAGTTTCCTCCATCTAATAGTCTTCTTTTTTGAATTCATTCTGGATATCCTTGAAACAAACGATGCAATCTTGTATGCGAGATCCGGATGCAGAAGATAGAATAAAGCTATAGCAATCCTGTTTCTTAAAACTAGATTCATAGGGTCAAATGAAATCATCTCACTGCCATGGGCAATGTATACCCTTTTACCCTGCAAGAGAACATCCTCTGAAGATCTGTGTACGGATATTCCAATTGACTCAAAGAACCTTCCCAACCAGAAATCGTGATTACCCGTAAAATAATGCACCTGTACGTGTTTTTCTGTTAGACATGATAACTGCCTGAAAACTTCGTAATATTTCTTGGGTATCTGTGTTTTGTACTCAAAATAGAAGTCAAAGAAATCACCAACTATGTAAAGCGCAGATGCCGTGGGGGCTATGTAATCAAAAAACGAAAATAGTTTTTCTATCTTCTTGTCTTCGTTCTTCTCTCTACCTAAGTGCTGATCAGAAATAAAATAAATTGTATCTCTCATTATTTTCCTATGCAAAATTGACTGAATATGGATTCAAGCACTTCCTGCTTTCTTATCTCCCCTGTCATCTCTTTAAGTGAGTCTATAGCAGATTTAACATCGTATACTGTAAGTTCAATTGTATCTGAACGAAGAGCATCTTCAAGACTTTGCTTGACCCTGTTTAGTATGTTTATATGCCTCTCTCTCAATATAAAAATATCCCTGAATAGGGAGGAAAATTCGTTTCTTACCAAATCCAGCAGTTTTTCAATATTCTCTCCTGTCTTGGCAGAAACGGATACATTTCTGAAGGGAATTTCATACTTTCCATTTTTCTTAATATCGCGCTTATTGAGCACAGCTATTACATCTCTGTGCTTCAATAAATTTATGAATGCAATGTCCTCTTCGTTTAAAGGCTGTGATTGGTCAATTACCAGGAATATAACATCACCACCACTTATAACCTTTCTCGCTCTATTTATTCCCTCTACCTCAATCTCATTCTGAGAGTTTCTGATTCCGCACGTATCCAGAAATGTCATGCATATGCCGTCTATCTCTACTGTTCCTTCTATTATGTCTCGTGTCGTGCCCGGAATTGGAGTAACAATAGCCCTTTCCCTCCTAACGATTCTGTTAAAAAGACTGGATTTTCCAACATTTGTTCTGCCCACAATTGGAATACTTATTCCATTTCTTATAAATTTCCCATATCGGGCGCCTTCAAGGAGTGTTTCTACCTGTACTTCTGAATCCTTAATACTGACATATATGTCTGTTTCATCCACAACTACATCCTCGGGAAAGTTAATGAATGCCTCTATTAGCGTTTCAATTCTTTCAAGAGATTCCTTTATCTTATTAATTCTTTTGGAGAATTGTCCTTTCAGGGATGAAAGGGCACACTGTTGAGCCTTCAGAGACTTGGCGTTTACAATGTCTGCTATCGCCTCTGCCTGTATGAGATCAATCTTGCCATTTAAAAAGGCTCGAAGGGTAAACTCTCCAGGATTTGCAAGTCTTGCACCCTCTTTTAAAATAGTCTTAAGTATTCGATTCGCAGTAACTCTTCCTCCGTGACAGGAGATCTCGATGACATTCTCCCCAGTATAAGTATGGGGTGACCTCATAACTGTAAGTAGGACCTCATCAATAAGGCTGTTGCCGTCATATATCTCCCCATGTATGACCCTGTGACTCTTAAGTTTCGACGGTAATAACCTTCCCCTGAATATCTTATCGGTGATATCAAGACTTGTGTCTCCTGATATCCTTATTACAGCAATCCCTCCCTCTCCGGGAGGTGTAGATATCGCAGCAATAGTATCCATAGTTAGAATTCCAAAATCCGAATTTCCAATTTCTAATAAAAATCCAAAATTCCAATGTCAAATGAATTGGAAATTAGTAATTGGAAATTTGACATTCTATTTATATTCTCTTGCTTTTTCCTCCCCACGAAGGACACGCAAGGCACCCATTGCGAGCGCTTTCATCTCATCCCCGCCGGGGAAAACGAAAACTCTCGCAATAAAATCTACCCTCTTTCTTATCAGTTTTACAAAAATATCATCGTATGCAAGACCACCAGAAAGTACTATTCCCTGAACATTACCACACAACACAGTAGCACATACACCTATCTCCTTTGATATCTGATAAGCCATAGCTTCGTACAAAAGTTTTGCTTTCTTATTGCCCTTATTTATCATCTCTTTGATCCTTTTTAGATTGTTTGTCCCGAGATATGCAACCATTCCTCCCTTACCTGTTATCTTTTTTTTCAATTCATCCTTTGTGTATTTGCCGGATAATGCGAGTTTAACCAGATCCCATACAGGCAAGCTTCCGGAACGCTCAGGCGTGAAAGGACCTTCTCCATTCAGGGCATTATTAACATCAATGACTTTTCCTTTTTTGTGCGCCCCAATGGATATTCCACCCCCCATATGGGCAACTATCAAGTTTATCTCCTCGTATCTCTTTTTTAACTCCTGTGCAGCAAGTCTTGCTACTTGCTTCTGATTGAGCGCGTGAAATATACTTCTTCTTTCTATATCGGGCATCCCAGAGATTCTGGCAACATCATCAAGCTCATCCACTACAACAGGATCCACAATAAAGGCAGGGATTGCAAGCGGAGATGCAAATTCGTATGCTATAAGACCCCCAAGATTTGAGGCATGTTCTCCCTGAATACCCCTTTTAAGGTCGTTCAGCATCTTATTATTAACCCTATAAGTGCCGCCGGGTATTGGTTTGAGTAATCCCCCTCTTCCCACAACAGCGTTGATAGAGCCACAAGATATACCTTTTCCATCAAGTGTGGATTTAATGACCTCACATCTCCAGGCAAACTGGTCTATAATTTTAGGGAACTGTGCCAACTCCAGAGGAGAGTGGTTTATGTTTGCATCAAATATGCGAGATTTGTCATCAAAGAGGGCGCTCTTTGTACTGGTGGAACCGGGATTTACAACAAGTATTCTATACATAGGACCCCCTGTACCAAGGAGAAACTTTTCTCACACAGAATTACTCTTAATGGATGAATTGAAAATATGCAGGGGATTATAGTACAACATGGAAAAAGATTTATGGTCCAAATTGGTTCAAGAATCTCATGTCATTTTCATAAAAAAGTCTGATATCATCTATTCTGTATTTTAACATCACAAGACGCTCAAGCCCCATACCAAAAGCAAATCCCGTATACTCCTTTGGGTCATATCCAACATTGTAGAAAACATTGGGATGCAACATACCACACCCAAGCACTTCTACAAATCCTGTGCCCTTACAGACCCTGCAACCCTTTCCCCTACAGACTGAACACGATATATATAACTCTGCGGATGGCTCGGTAAACGGAAAGTAACTTGGAACGAATTTTGTTTTTATATCCCTACTAAAAAACTGCCTGGCAAAATATATGAGGGTCCCTTTGAGCTGTCTGAAGGTGACGTTTCTATCTACACAGAAACCCTCTAACTGGTGAAATACGGGCGAGTGAGTTGCATCGGGCGAATCACGACGATAGCACTTACCCCACGATATTATCTTGAGCGGTGGTTTTCCTCTCTCCATCACCCTCACCTCTACATTTGTGGTTTGGGTTCTGAGAAGCCGCCCATCCTCCAGGTAGAATGTGTCGTGTACATCCCTCGCCGGGTGGTATTCTGGTATATTAAGCGCTTCAAAATTGTAGTATTCTGTCTCTATCTCGGGGCCCTCCACCAAACTGTATCCTATTCGGGTGAATATATTACATATCTCATCGGCGCATATGGTTATCGGGTGTCTCCTTCCAATCCAGGGAATTCTTCCGGGCAGGGTAATATCAATGTCCTCCCTCTTTATATCTTTATCCTTCAGCTCCTTTTCCTTTGCAGAGATAGCATCTTCAATCTCTTTTTTTATTTCGTTTGCAGTTTTACCCACGATTCTTCTTTCTTCTTCTTTAAGTCTGCCTATTCCCTTGAGAATCTCAGTGAGTTTTCCCTTACGTCCCAGATTGAATATCCTAATTTTTTCTACATCCTGTAGAGACGATGCCTCATTAATGCTGGAAAGGGCATTTTGCCTTATTTTACGCAGATTGGTTAGCATTTTTTGAAATATCAACAAGAGTTTTAAACAATACAGTATCCTCTGTGGGAAGTTCAGAGAGAATCTTACGGTCTATCTCAATGCCTGCCTTTTTAAGCCCGTATATAAATTGACTGTAAGACAAACCATACTGACGGGATGCAGCATTTATCCTGCTAATAAAAAGCCTTCTCATTTCTCTCTTCTTTGCTCTGCGGTCTCTATATGCATACGAAAGGGATTTTGTGACTGCTATCTTTGCAGTACGATACAGCTTTGATCCGGCTCCCCAGTATCCCTTTGCGAGTTTTAACCACTTTTTCCTCCTTCTTCTTGTTTTTGGACCTCCTTTTACTCGTGCCATGCTACCTCCTTAAATAGATCAGGTCATTAGAAATTGGATATTGGTCATTAGTCATTGAACATTAGTCATTTTGTCATTTTTCCTTTGACTGTCTGATTACCTGATCACCACCTTGCTGGGGACTCGTTAGCTAACGAGCGCCTTTCTAACCCTCTTCGCATCTGCAGGTGCGAGAGGAATAGAACCTCTGAGCTGTCTCTTTACTTTTCTACTCCTCTTTGAGAGGAGATGATTTCTACGTGCTCTATGCCTCATTACCTTTCCACTAGATGTAATTCTGAATCTACTTCTTGCAGCCTTCTTAGTCTTTAATTTTAACATTTTTCACCCCTTTCACAGGAATAAATTGCATAACCATCTGTCTGCCCTCCATCTTTGGAGATAACTCTACCTTTGCTATATCCGAAACATCATCTTTTATTCTTTCCAAAATCTGCTTGCCCATATTCTGATGTACTATCTCCCTTCCCCTGAAAAATATCCTTATCTTTAACCTATTTCCATTTTCAAGAAACTCTCTGGCAAACTTGAGTTTGGTGAGATAATCGTGCTTCTGAATCTTGACTCCAAGCTTAAGCTCCTTCACCTTTATCGCCTTTTGTTTTTTCTGTTTTTGCTTCTGCTTCTCCTGATAGAGGTATTTACCGTAATCCATTATCTTACAAACAGGAGGCCTTTCATGAGGCGCAATTTCCACCAAATCAAGACTCTTTGACTTTGCAAGATTCAGGGCTTCATCTCTGGATACTACTCCGACTTGATTCCCAGTATTATCTATCAACCTAACTCTGGGTATCCTGATTCTTTCATTGACTCTTACTCGCTTCACATTCCTCCTTGGTGAATTACTAAATACTAAAATCTTCTATCAGTTGCTTTTCTTTTCTATTTCTTCTTTCAGTAATGATACGAAATCCGACACGCTTATTCTGCCGATATCGCCCTTGTTTCTCGACCTTACAGATATGCACCCGGAATCTATCTCTTTTTGTCCTACTATAACCATATACGGCACCTTTTCTATAATTGTCTCTCTTATCTTGAGAGATAATTTTTCATTCCTGTCATCAGTTTCTGCCCTTATACCAGCAGAGGTAAGCTTTTCTCTTATGCTTTCTGCAAACTGATTTATTTCTGAGGTGATTGGTAGAACCTTAACCTGCAGAGGAGCAAGCCACAAGGGAAATTTGCCCGCATAGTGCTCTACTAATGTACCTACGAATCTCTCTATAGAACCTAAAATAGCGCGGTGTATTACAATGACACTATGTTGTTGTCCGTCCTCTCCCATAAATTTGAGATTAAATCGTTGGGGAAGATTAAAATCAAACTGGATCGTGGTTGCTTGCCATTCTCTCTGCAGTGCATCCAGTATCTTTATATCAATCTTTGGACCATAGAATGCTGCCTCGCCCTCCTTTTTCTTGTAGGAAAGTCCCGTCTCTTCGAGTGCGCTAATGAGTGAGGACTCTGCATCTTGCCAATCTTTTTTATCCCCCATATACTTATCTTTCTCATTTATATCCCATACAGAAAGCTCAACCTTATAATCCTTAAAACCAAATGCGGAAAACATATCTCTTGCAAGCTGTATAACCCCGACAAGTTCATTCTTTGCCTGAGAGACCATACAGAATATATGTGCGTCATCCTGTGTGAATCCGCGAACCCGTAAAAGTCCGTGCAAAACTCCACTTTTCTCATACCTGTAAACTGTGCCAAGTTCAGCTAATCTTATAGGAAGCTCTCTATAACTCCTTCTCTTCTGTTTATATACCTTTATATGGAATGGACAGTTCATTGGCTTTACAAGATAACTCTGGTTATCTTTCTTCATTACGGGATAGATAAGATCACTGTAGTAATCAAGATGGCCTGACTGTTTCCATAACTCAGTTCTCGCAATATGTGGGGAAAGGATAAAATCGTATCCTCGTTTTTTATGTTCATCCCACCAAAAGTCCTCTATTATCTTCCTTACTGTCATTCCACGAGGTAGCCATACGACCAGTCCCGCTCCTATCTCCTCATCCATCATCCACAGACCCAAATCAGACCCCAGAGTCCTGTGGTCTCTCTTTTTTGCCTCCTTTATCCTTTCAAGGTAATTTTCAAGTTCCTCTCGTCTTTCGAATGAGACACCATATATTCTTTGCAACATCTTTCTTGTCTCGTCTCCTCTCCAGTATGCGCCAGAAGAAGCTGTGAGTTTGAAAAATTTTATTCTTCCCGTGGACGGTATATGAGGTCCCTTGCAGAGGTCAATAAAACCATTATTTTTGTATATAGAGACAGAGCCTTCAAGTTCATGAAGAAGCTCAATTTTATAATCTTCGTTAACCTTCCTGAAAAGTTTGATAGCATCGTTTACACTTATTTCCTCTCTCTCGAAAGGAAGATTCTCTTCTATTATCTTTTTCATCTCTTCTTCTATTCGTGCAATCTCCTCAGGAGTAAATGGCTTTTCC
>DAOUSS010000008.1 GCA_030627085.1 Candidatus Stahliibacteriota bacterium
ACCAAAACATCAAAAATCAAGAAAATTTACCCCTACTTCGTCTTCTTTACCTTTTCTAAGATTATACTACAAAAAGTGTTCTCTGTCAAGTAAAAAAACACCATGAACTGCAGTTTACCCCGTTGGATGATTACTATCCCACGGGGTTTACTTGAGAAAGCCTCGTTTTACACTATTCTATACTATATGAACTTAAAATAGAATGAAAGACTGGGCAGATTATGGTTATGCTGATGTAGGGCTTGACAGGGGGTGCCCAGAAATAGTATAGAGTTCTACTTCACAGTAGAACTCTATCAAGACACTTCAAAGATTTTAGGAGTTCAGTCTGTTATTTACGGAGAGAAAAGGATTTTTTAAAAATTTCTTTCTCTATCTTAAATTCAAGAGATGTTAAATGGTAGCACTATTGTATAGTGCTCCATAAATTGCGTCTATAATACCAGAAAGAAAAATGACTACAGGGAGGAATAAAATTGACATTTTCCCCATTAAATAGGCTTATTTCCATTTAACTTCCAGTGATAGGCAATGAATAGTTCCCAATATATTCTTATCTAATACAAATGCATAGTTAAGACCGTAGTTGATTGCTTTATTCGTATTAACAAAATTCAATCCAAATCCAGAAGAAAATATGCTTAAATTGCTTTCGTTTAACTTTCTAATTATACCTACTCTGACCGCAAATCTTTCCGAAAATATCCAGCTCTCTAATCCTGTCTTTATTTCATTTGGATAGAAGCGATCTTCGCTACTAAGGTCAAAGAGTAAATCTATACTTTCGTTGAAAAACTTATAACTCGCACCCAGATCGTAGGTAATTGGCATTTTTTCCTCGCGGTTTGTTTTCCAATAAATTCTTGAAACGACATCATGTACAGTAAATCCAATTCCTAAATTATCTTTCAAATAGATTAGACCAATATCAGCGCTGCCACCGGTTGCGTTACCTTTATCGAAGCCAGAATTCACAAGCAGTAACTTGGTAGTTATTCCGACTGCTAAATTGTGTTGTATTGCTTTTGCCCAACTATATGAAATAGTGTTTTCATTCCAACTGTATTCTCCTTCATAGAGTTTAGCTCCAAGGTAGTTCCAGCTCAATGCGGCAGCTCCATGACCGTCATCATTTCCTATATATGATATAAATCCGCATGAAATTGGAAATGCGCCAAACCTCGTATAAGTACTTGTTGTAGTTTTTTCCTTAAGAAAAGCAATTACAGAGGGATTCCAATATGCTGATGATATTCCTGTTAGGGCTCCACAAGCTCTACCTAAAGCCATACCCCTGGCATCTGTACCAATATTTGGGAAAGTGCCTCTAAATGACGAGCTATAGGATTGACTAAAGATCAGCACAATTCCTATTAATATAGCATTTTTCTTTATCATTTATCTTACAACAGCTATTAATTTCTTTAACTTATCAATCCTACCACTATTATATTTAGCAGTTACTATTATAACATAAATACCGTTATTCACTTGTCTTCCATCGTTGTTCTTGAGCCCATACCAATAAATAGGCTCATGCCAACCTTTTCTTAAGGTGTGGCTCTCATCCCAAACAAGACCGCTCATCAAGTCATAAATCTGAGTGATTACTTCACCGTCTTCAGGTATGGATATCAATAATTCATAGTTATCTTCATTGAATGGTTTTGGCAAACTCACTGCAAAGGCTGGTATTGATGCCATTATTGTGAATTTTAAGGTATCGCTTGTGTTATCGAAAGAATCGACAGCAACAATTCCAAAATAATTCATTTCACCAAAAATTAGTTTGATTTCTGGAAATTGAAAAATACTGTCGGTTCCCGAATAAGTCGAGTCTTTTAACCAATAATTCAAAAATAACTTAACCAATGAGCCAGGCTCAGTTTTACCTTTTATAGTTATAGTATCTTCACATGTCTCAGCAGGTACCATTGGGGGAAGAATCGGCATAAATGGAGGAACAATATCATACATATAATGGAAATGATTCTTCACATTAACTGAATATCCCGCGCCATTTTCTGCATTTACCGATACGATATATTCACCGTTATCTGAGCCATCTTTGGCTAATGGATTGGTAAGTACCCACGTAAATATACTATCATCTGTAGTATGTAGCATACCCGGAACCGTGTCCATAATATCCTTTAACAGGCATACACTATTACTTATTAAGCCTGTATGTGTTTGATCCTTTATTATGGCTGATACACTCGATAGAGGTTCGCTAATAGTATCTCCCTCTTCAGGATATGTATAGACTATGAGCGGTTCAGCATCAAATATGAAATGAGTACTGTCTGTTAACATATTATTAACTGAGTCGAATGCAGTAATATAAATTGCATAAGTTGCTTCATCACCAAGAGTTAATGGATCGGCCAACTCATAGTAGATGGTATCAGGTGGAGCTACGCGTGATGTACCAGGAATAGTTTGACCATATTTTTTCACAACTATGGTGGAGCGACTGAGGTCTATTCCAGACAATATATCGTGTATTCTGACAAATACAAAGCTTAGTGTATCGCTTACAAAGGAACTATCCTGTGGGTATACTTCAACAAGCTCAGGTGCATGTATATCACAGAGCACATATAGGATATTAGATGTATCACTTGTATTTATAACATTATCATAACTTATAGCATAGATACTGTTTTGTCCTTCTTCATGATGTAAAGTGAAAGAGAAACGTCCGGTAATTGAATCGGCTCTCAGTCCTCCTTGCAAGATGGAATTAAGAAAGATTTTGACTGAATCGCCGAGCTCTGCAGTACCGGTGAGAACAGCTGTTGGATCGTTAGTTGGAGATGGAAGTGGATCAAGTACAGGAGAACCAGGTGACTCATTATCTATCTCCATAGTCGTAATTTTAAGATCTGCATCACCTGTTAATGGATCAATAACCTTTATGACCACATAATAGGTACTGTCACAACCACTGGCAAGGAACTTACCTGCATCATTCCTTCCATCAAATAAAACTGCATGCGGGCCACCGGACTGCTGTTCGCCATCAACAAGCGTTCTTACAAGGTGTGTTGAGCCAAATTCAGTTGGTGAGTTAAAAACCTTTATGGATGTTATTACAGGCTCTGATAAGGTATAATGGATATAAGTAATATCATAGCGATTGTCCTGATTTTCAGGAGATATAATCGGTAACTCTGTATATACATCATAAACTGTTGTAGGAATAGAATTTGCAATCACATCCATTGTTGCTACATCTATATTATAGGCTTCATCCTCCACTATTATTTTTACATTGTAGAGACCATCAGGGATAGGACCAGGTCCCCAAAGGGTGAAATAATCTCCATTACCCTTAAATACTTCCCAAAAATCCATATGATGTACCAATGTACCTGTGGAATCATATATCTCTATGACTGCATTGCCTGTAAATGCATAGAGATCGATCTCTGCTGATTCGCCAGCAGGTATATCATCTACCCAAAAACTGACCGTATCCATTTTATTGGTCAAGTCACCCACTCTGTAATAACCTGGTTCAGTGGATACCTGCGCATTAACTATCTGGCTACCCCAGTCAAGGAAGTGCATAGTTATAGAAGATAGACCCGAGGACATAGAGTTAGGAAATAGGGTGAAGTAAACTGGAAATGATGGTAGGACAGGGGTATTATCAGGAGTGAAAGTCCAATGAGTAGTACCGTCATTCCATATTGATATTCTACCAATCTTATTTGGTATAAAGTACTCATCAAAGTCTGGAGGGTGTGTATGAGTAACATCAAACTCTATCCTGCAATAATCATTTATTCCATTGTTATCAGGGCTAAATGGGTTGGGCGTTGCCGCTAATGAAATAATGTTAGGTGGTATAACATCAATAGTTACCAATGCAGTTATAGTATCTGATGAGTTACCCGCTGTATCACATCCAAAAATATTAATCTCATAGGTACCATCAGCGAGTCCACTACCACCCCACGAATATGAGTTTGCACCAGTTGAATAAAGTGTGCTATCCACGAGTATAAAGCCTGCCACATTCATCGTTATATAGGTAAGCTCAGACACCGAAAAGTTTATTTGTGTTATATCTGCTCTTCCATCACCATTGGGTGAGAATGGATTAGGCAATACATATACATTGGTTATTAGAGGAGGGGTTACATCAGCTGCTCTCGTTTGACCAAAGAGAAGAAAAATTGACACGACTAATCCTGGAATTAATATTGGCGTTTTTTTAAGGTTTATCACTTCTTTCTCCTGTACCCTTTGTAATGCTAAATATATTTTGGATATTTTCAGGTAGGGGTTCTTATTGGTCACAAATTTCCCCTTGTAGTATATTATAGAATTAAATTTGCAGTTTGTCAAGAAAAAAATGAGTTTTCTTATAAAAGAAGTAAGTTTAAATAAACACAATTCTGTAAAGACTTCTTGCGATATCCACCGTCATTATATCTAATTTTTTGCCACCAAGACAGAACCTTTCTCGTAATTACCCTCTAAAATCCTGTCTATCTCTCTTCTACCTGTCGGTAGACAGGTATCACATTTCAGGGATTTTACACTCTCACAACCTCTTTCTCTACCTTCCCACAAATGAGGGATTTACGCTTCGCTTCAACAAATTCAATTCCTGTCTATCGACAGGTAGAGATGTTAAATTGCGTCTATAACACCAGTATGCCATCTCCCCCAAATAATGCAAGTGAGATCATCTTCATTTATAAGCCTTTTGAGCCTTCCTCCAGAAGTCCAGTAAGTCCTGCAACGTTTTTTCAAATGCAATTTTAGGTTGCCATCCAGTAGCAGTTTTAAACTTGGTAGAATCCCCGATAAGACAGAGGACATCTGAAGGCCGGAGTCTCCGCTCATCGACTTTCACATCCACCTTTACGCCCGCAAGAGAGATTAGCATGGAGAGTATTTCTTCTATCGTCCTGCCAACCCCCGAGCATATATTATATACTTCACCAGGTGTCCCCTTGGAGAGTGCAAGCCAGTATCCCCTCACCATATCTCTCACATCTGTAAAGTCTCTTATAGCTTCCAGGTTTCCAACTTCTATAACAGGTTTTTTTATACCCTTTTCTATATCTACAATCTGTTTCGCAAAGTCTGAACAGACAAAAACCGAAGGTCTACGGGGTCCCGTATGATTAAAACCTCTGGTTCTTACTATTCTCATCCCATAACTCTTGAAATACTGATATGCAAGCATATCTTGGCCGACCTTACTCACTGCATAGGGAGAGAGGGGGCGGAGCGGCGTTGTCTCCCTTATGGGAACCTCACCTTCTCTTACAGCTCCATACTCCTCTGATGAAGCAGCTATCTGAATGAGAGGGTCAATTTTTGTTCTCCTTACCGCCTCAAATAAATTAAGTTCCCCCATTATATTGGTCTCGAGAGATTCCATCGGGGCATTCCATGATGTGGGAACAAAACTCTGGGCAGCTAGATGGAAAATCATATCTGGCTTTACTTCCTCTACTACATCTCTAACAGACGAGGCATCACGAAGATCACATTCATAAAATTCTATTTTATCTATAAAATGTTCTATATTCTCTGTCCGTGATCTCCATCTCTTTATCCCATATACCTTGAGATCCTTTTTCTCAAGAAGATAATCTGCAAGATGGCTACCTGCAAATCCCGTAATCCCTGTTATAAGTACACGAGTCATAAAACCCCCCTCCTTAAAATTACAAATTGCAAATACTAAATAACAAACAAATATCAAATTCCAATAGCCAAAATTCCAAATAAAAAGGTGAGGTCTCGATTTTGAAATTTTATTATGTCCCTGTTCCAAGCCTTTCGGCAAGAAACAGGGGAAGTCCATTTTCTATTATCTTCCTTTGAACCTTTTCAATATCATAGGCAACCCTTATGAGTTGGATTTTTCGCTCTTCTGTGTCTATTACACCAAATGACGCCCTTGGGTCATAGTCCCTTGGCTGTCCTACACTACCAAAATTTATGATATACTTTGTTCCTTCTTTGAGAAAAAGCGAGCCACCATCCGTAAACACACACGTTCCCCTTTCTCCGAAACACACAGGCACATGTGTATGTCCCACGAGACATAAAGGTTCACTGAACTCCATAAACTGATACAATGCATCCCTTGCGGTAAATATATAATCCCATCTTTCTGGATTTATCGGGGTTGAATGGACAAGAAGTATATCCTCATCTACAACACTCACAGGTAGGTTTTTTATATAAGCAAGATTCTCGTCAGAGAGAACTTTCTTCGTCCATTCACAGGCGATCCTTGCATTTTCATTGAAGCTTTGTAAATCCGTACGTCCCAAAACTCCATATTCATGGTTACCCGAGAGAGATATATCTACCTTATTCTTTACAATCTTCACACATTCATTGGGATTTGGCCCGTATCCTACGATATCACCAAGACATAAAATCTTATCGGGGTTGATTTCATCAATTCTTCTAAATGTCGCCTCGAGTGCCTCCAGATTGGCATGTATATCCGAAATTATAATGAGTCTCATAAATCCATTGTTCGTTTTTGTTTTCGCTGCTTCTCTCTCTTCACTACTTTATCCAATATACCATTCACAAATTTACCTGAATCTGATGTAGAGTATAACTTTGCTATTTCTATTGCTTCGTCCATGGATACCTTTGGAGGAATATCGTCAAAATAAACCACCTCGCATATGGCAATGCGTAAGATGTTTCTGTCTATTATAGCAATTCTTTCAATGTCCCAATTTTTCACGATATCTTTCAATATGGCGTCTATACCTTCTACGTTTGTTGTAATTCCTTTCAAAAGTCTCTGAGCATAGACTTCGTCAAACGGTGATCTGCTCCAGTTCATACAGACGTCATTGTATGCTTCTTCAGCAGTATTCCCGGTTGCTTCCACTCTGTAGAGTGTTTTAAGAACGACCTCCCTTGCTTCTCTTCTGGATCTCATAAGCAGCAGCCAGTAGGGCAAGGCTTTAGCCTTGCGATAAAGGAGTCAGTAAGCAATAAGGGTAATGGCAACTAAATCGGAGAAGAACCGCATTTTACAACTTGCAATGAGTGAAGGTTTCATACACCCATCTTCAGATTTACAAGCTCAAGTGCTGTCATAGCAGCAGAGAAACCCTTGTTACTTTGTTTTGCACCAGCCCTGTCAAGAGCCTGCTCAAGAGTATCAGCGGTTATAATCCCCATAACTACAGGGACATTATACTCAAGGTTTACCTGCATTATTCCTCTCATAACATTACTGGCAATAAAATCAAAATGGGGAGTTTCTCCTCTTATTACTGCTCCCAGACATATTACTGCGTCAAACTTCCCTTTCTTTGCCAGTATTTTTGCTATATATGGTATCTCATAAGCACCAGGTACCTTGAATGTCTCAATATCGTCTTTCTTCACATCATGTCTTAGAAGACAATCTTCGGCACCTTCTATGAGTCTATTGCTCACCAGGTTATTAAATCTTGATACAACAATAGCAAATCTCTTACCAATTCCTGATAGCTTCCCTTCGTGTATCTTCATAACCCCTCCCTTTTATATAGATGTTATATATAATATCAACCGCAGAGTTGCCTTGCGACGACCTTCGGTTCGCAGAGATTACAGAGTTTTTAATCTTCTCCGTATTCTTTTAAGCCTCTCGGACTGGGATAAACCCTGTCCCTACAATTTCTATGGTCCTACCGCTTCAAACCCCGTTAGATAAAAAGCCTTAATGAAATGTCAATGTGCAAAGTCACTATCTAACGGGATAAAGAGAAAAAACCGATCTCACAGTTCCCAAATTTTTGAACCACAGAGCATGCAGAGAAATCAGAGCCAAAGAAAATCCAAATGCAAAAATGGAGGCCAAAATCTTATAACTAATTTGATATCAGTAGAACAGTTGTGTCGTTTATATCTATCTTTGAATTTTGATTTTGGTGATTATAAGACATTTAACATAAAGAAGTTAGGGAAAATAAAACAGTGACTTGTAAGAGACCTTTAAGAGACAAAAGAAAATTTCTTCAACTTCTCATCCAAGTCTCGTAAGAGTCCCTGTTAAAAAATCTCGAACTTGTGGTGTCAGGAGTTACCTCCTGACACAGAACACTACATGCCAGAAAGTTGTCAGGAAAAAGCAATAAGGATTAAATTTAGTGTCAAAACTTTTATAATTACCTTGATTTTTGATATTTAATATTACCTTTGGGGTCTCTGCGGTTTATTCATGAAACTTAAATAACTTGTACAGGTGTTGTCAACGGCAAACAATTTTGTGTTATTATACCATATTTTTCTTACTCTGTCAAGTTTTTATTCTGAGAGATTTCTGAAAAAGTGTAGAAATCTCTAATCAGAGGTCTCTGGGTATTTTTTCAGAGACCTTGTAAAAAAACTTGACATTTTTAGAAATTTGTAGTATAATAACGCTAATATTTTTTTCTTGACAAATGTTGGATTCTGTTGTATAATTTTGCTGAGAAATTTCATGTAACTCTTAACAAGGAGGTAGGTGTGGTAGCGTTCTTTCAGAAAGGTGGAGTGTTCATGTGGCCACTTCTTTTCTGTGCAATCACGGGAGTTGCCTTCGTAATTGAGAGGTTCGTATCGTTTGCTCGAGCCTCTATAAATGGGAAAAGATTCGTTAAGGGTCTCAAAGAAGCTATCAAAAAGAATGGAATAGATGGAGGGCTAAAGTATTGTGGAGAGTTCAGTGCACCTCTTGCCAGGGCTATAGAAGCAGGACTCATAACATATAAGAAAGTAGGATTAAATAAGGAAGCGATTGAAGAGTCCATTGTTAACGCAGGGAATGTGGAACTTGCGTTTCTTGAGAAAGGACTGCCAATTCTCTCCGCTGTATCAACAGTTGCCCCAATTATAGGGTTTCTTGGCACAGTTTCGGGTATGATTTCTGCATTTGATGCGGTTGCAATAGCAGGTGAGATCGAACCGACACTTGTGGCATCCGGGATATCAGAAGCTCTTATAACAACGGCAACGGGACTTTCCATTGCCTTTCCCATCGTGCTCTTCTATGTATATTTCAGTACTCGTGCAAATGGCTACACCCGTATGATGGAAAATACTGCAACAGATGTTATAGAATTCTTACTGGAGAATAAGCCAGAATAAACCAATCTACCGACAGGTAGAAAGGAGAAATTATGAGATTTGGGGGTAGAAGGAGGAAAATGAAGGCAGAGATTCCGACTGCTTCTATGGCTGATATTGCCTTCCTCCTCATCGTCTTCTTTATGCTCACATCTGTATTTGCCACTGAGAAGGGACTGCAAATTGTCCTTCCAGAAAAGGGAGAAGTGGTCAAAATAAAAAAGGGGAACATTGCTCAGGTATATGTCAATGCAAAAGGGCAGGTAAGAATAGAGGGGGAGGATGTAAGTCTTGAAAATATAAAGAATAAGGTGGAGAGTATGCTTGCAGTGAATGATTCGCTGGTATTTTCTTTGAAGGCAGACAGTAGATGTAAATATGAGACTATAATCAAGGTGTTTGACCAACTGAAACTTGGGACTGCAGAGCGTATTGCCTTTGCTCCGCCAGAAAAGAGGGAAAAACCATAGGGTTGGTCATTAGGTTATCAGTAACCAGTGATTAGTAATCAGATAAAATTCCAATGATCAAAATTCAAGACAGTGTTTGCACTTGTTATTTAGGATTTGGTGCTTGGTTGAAATTTGATTTTTGTCTGACGGATTGATTTTTGGTTTTACCATGGAGGTTTTATGCGGCTTTCAAGAGAGGAGAGGGAATCTCCAGAGATCCCTACCTGTTCTATGGCGGATATTGCCTTCCTCCTTATTGTATTCTTTATGCTTACATCAGTTTTTAGGGTAGAACAGGGATTTCGGGTAAACCTACCCTCAGCAGTTGAGACAAGAAAATTACCCAAGAAGAACATCGCTCATATATGGATATCCAATGAGGGTATGATATCTATAGACGATAATATCGTCTCGAAGGAATATGTCGCCTCGATTATGGCTCATAAGGTAGAGGCAAACCCTAATCTGATTGTATCTATATTGATGGATAAGGATGGTATGTATGGCGACCTTTCAGACGTATTTGAGGGTCTGAAAGAGGCAACAGCTTACAAAGTTTCTCTAGCTACATTGAAGGAACGAGGTAGCTAAACCTTTGGAGGAGGAAAATGAAGGAAAGCGTAGATATAAAGGAAAAAGGAAGCGAGTATCTTAAGATTGGATGGGTGTGTGCGCTGGCAATTGCTATAGTTGCTGTACTCTTCATTCCGGAGTGTGCACCTAATCCCTATAAGCCAAAAGTAGAGGCAGGTGTTATCACTATAGAACTTCCCCCCGAGATGAAGCAACTTGCAGAGCCACCTCCACCTCCCAAGCCTAAAATGCCAGTTGAGGCAGAGACAGCAGAGGAAGTGGAGCAGACGACTATAGAGCGCACAGATTTCACGGGATTCGAAAAGGCACCGCCACCACCGTCAACTGAGACACCTGATTTTGTACCGTATGATACACCGCCAGAGCCAGTATATATAACTAAACCTAAATATCCTGAGATAGGTAGAAAGGCAGGAGTAGAGGGAATTGTCTACCTCAAGCTACTTCTCGATACCACCGGATATGTACTAGAGGTAAAGGTAGTTAAATCCCTCAACCCTGCATTTGATGAGTCAGCGGCAAAGGCTGCCCGCACCTGGAGGTTTACCCCTGCGAAGCAGAGAGATAGACCTGTGAGGGTGTGGCTTGGTTATCCTGTAAGATTCACGCTGAAGGACTAAAATGGCGGATGCTGAAGGAATTTCTTTCCCTCTTGTATAACCTTCCTATATTTAAAAGCGCCCTTACAAAGAGCAAAATAGCAGGTTTATCAGGATGTCTTATCTCAATCTATGTAAGGGCCATTATGGAAAAATATGGTAGAGCTATCGTAATTACAGAAACTCCTATTAGATTAGCGAGACTCCTTTCACCATTTATAGAAGCTCCTGTAGTTGCTCATATAGATACGATCCCACCTCCAAATGCAGAAGATATAATCAACCTACTCTCAAAAATACATAATCCTAATTTCGTAGGTGTTTGTAATTATATAAAAGACATCGAATCCCCCAATATCTTCTTCTCGAGAATGATGCACCTGCAATCCCCAATTTCTCCTTCTGCTCTGGTAAAAAAACTCACAATATCCAATTATAAAAGAGTTGGAACGGTATGTGAGGTTGGTGAATTTGCTGTAAGAGGAGGGATACTTGATATATTTCCTCAGGCATTTATGAACCCTGTGAGAATAGAATTCTTTGGCGACGAAATTGTGTCTATAAGGAAATTTGATGTTTATACCCAGAGATCGACAGGAGAAATACAGAATGTTTCTATCCCACCCAATAACATATTCCCAGGGTCCTCGTCTATAATGGACTATCTTTTGCCTGATATACCCGTTGTCAGCGATATAGATAGTCTGGACGCAAAAAATGTTATTCACATAGCTAAGGACGGTTTTTGTATAGACAGTGAACCATCGTATGTAGGCAATTTCTCTCTTTTTAGAGAAAGGATAAAGGAACTGCAAGATTACAGGATATTTATAAGTTGTGAGCCCCATATGAGGAGAGAGATAGAGGAATTGTTCCCGAATACTCTTGTAATTCCAGTGGATCTTGTGGAAGGGTTTATTCTGAAGAAAGATAAGATTGCAGTATTTAGTACCGAAGATATATTTGGTGTCCGCAAACATCAAAGGAGATGGGTACGACCAAGGAGTGGTATGCCCATTGAGGATCTGGAGGAAATTACAAAAGGAGATTATGTAGTGCACTCTGATTTTGGAATAGGTATTTATGATGGTATTAAGAAGATTAATATTGATGGGGTTGCAACAGATTGTATTCTTATTAAATACAGGAACGAAGATAAATTGTATGTGCCCATATCCCTCTTTAAATGTGTTGAAAAATTCATAGGAGATGAGGGAGCACCACCTCCTCAACTGTCAAGCCTTGGCGGAGATGAATGGAGTGTAAGAAAACAAAAAGCAAGGGAGGATATAGAGAAAATAATGAAGGAACTACTCCTTCTATACGCAGAAAGGAACGTGGCAAAGGGCTACCCATTTTCACCAGATACTGTATGGCAGAAGGAGTTAGAGGCATCTTTCCCTTATGAGGAAACGCCAGACCAGACAAAGGTTATGGAAGAGGTGAAAAGGGATATGGAGAATGATACACCTGTGGATAGATTAGTATGTGGAGATGTCGGATTTGGCAAGACCGAAATAGCAATCCGCGCGGGTATGAAGGCGGTCATGGACGGAAAACAAGTAGGAGTACTTGTCCCTACAACCATACTTGCAGAACAGCACCTTGAGACATTCAAGAAGAGAATAGGCAATTTTCCTGTAAGGATTGAACAACTCTCCTCATTTGTAACTGGAGGTAAGGCTACTACCCTAAAAGGGGATATAAGTGAGGGAAAGGTTGATATTATTATAGGCACCCATGCACTTCTGAGAGGAAAAGTCGTGTGGAAGGATCTTGGATTACTGATAATAGATGAAGAACATAGATTTGGTGTGAGGGATAAGGAGAAAATAAAGATGATAAAGAAGGGTGTTGATGTATTGTCTCTATCAGCTACGCCTATTCCACGGACGCTCTTCCAATCCCTTCAGGGAATAAAAAATATATCCTATCTTTCTACTCCTCCACAGGGCAGACTGCAAATAGTGACAAAAGTTATAAAATGGAATGACGAAGAAATCATAAACGCCATAAATATAGAACTTGAAAGGGGAGGACAGGTATATTTTGTACACAACGAGATAAAGACAATAATGGGGATGAAGGATACTCTTATGCGCATGACTCCAAATGCGAGAATAAGCGTCGTCCATGGGAGATTACCAAAGAGAAGACTGGAGAAAAGAATGCTTGAGTTCCTACTTGGAGATGCAGATATACTCCTTACAACTGCAATTATAGGCTCGGGTATCGATATCACAAATGTCAACACGATAATAATCAACAGGGCAAACAGGTTTGGGCTTGCTGACCTGCATCAACTCAGAGGAAGGGTTGGCAGGGGAGACAGACGAGCTTACTGTTACCTGATTACAGATAGTAATGCTTCGCTTGTCTCCATGAGAAGGTTGAAGGCGATTGCAAACTTTACAGAACTTGGAGCCGGGATACGACTTGCTATGAAGGATCTTGAAATACGGGGTGCAGGCAATCTACTCGGCGCAGAACAGCATGGTCATGCAAAAAACATTGGATACGGATTATATCTGAGATTGTTAGAGGAGACTGCAAAAAGATTAAAGGGCGAAAAGATGGAAGAGATACACGAACCAATAATAGACATTAGACTACCTGCGTATTTCCCCGATTTTTATGTCGATGGGGAGCATAAAATAGGATTGTATAAACGGCTTGGAAGGATCAATACCCCTTGTGCTCTTTCGGATTTTATTGCAGAGCTTAAAGACCGATTTGGTCCTCTGCCAAAAGAAGTAGAAAACCTTATAACTATTACGGAGATAAAGATAATGGCGCAGAGACTTGGCGTATCCAGAATAAAAAGAGATGGTGTATTTTTAATAGAGTGGAATAATAAGCTGAAGAAGAGAATACAAATAAAAGAGAGGACAGAAAAAAGATACGATTTCGGTATTAATGTGGGAAAGGAAGCGACTGTGATAAGTCTCTCGTCTGACATTGGTGAATTAAAGAGTTTTCTTAAAAGTATCCGTATTGCGGAACAACACAGAAGAACACCAAAGTTACCTAATGGTTGTCGGTAGTCGATGAGAAAAAATAAGGAGAAATGGGGAAAGTAAGAAGGTTCTCCCTTTCTCCTTATGAATTTTTCACCGATGACCTGATCACTGATAACCTGATTACCAATATTGATTATGGATATCTTGGATGAATTTACAAACTACCTGAGGGTAGAGAGAGGATGCCTCGAAAACACTGTAAAGGCATACGAGACAGATATTAAAAAATATACTGAATTCTTATCAGTCCATGGAATTGATGTCTGCAATGCGTCACAGCATGATGTGCATAATTTTGTCGCGTCCATTGTCTCTCTTGCCCCATCATCCCGTGCCCGTATTATATCGTCGCTACGGACCTTTTATAAATTTCTCCTATCAGAAGACAGAATAAAGAAAATGCCGCTTGATAATATAGAATCGCCGAAAATGAAAAGGCCTCTCCCTTTTGTCTTGAGTGTAGAGGAAATGGAAAGACTGATAGATTCTGCCGAACCCATAACCTGCATTACTCTTCGGGATAGGGCAATGCTTGAAACCCTGTATGCAGCAGGACTGAGAATAAGCGAATTGCTTTCCCTTCGTCTTTCTGATGTGTTTCTCTCAGAAAATCTATTGATGGCGAGAGGCAAAGGAGGTAAAGAGAGAATAGTACCAATTGGTAATCCTGCCAGATATTATATAGAACGCTATTTGAGAGATTCAAGACCGATACTAAAAAAAGGAAAAAGAACAGAATACCTGTTTCTTTCTGTGCGGGGAAACCATCTCTCCCGAATGGGTTTCTGGAAGATATTACGCAGATACATAGTGATTTCGGGAATAGATAAAAAAATTACACCACATACATTCAGACATTCATTTGCTACACATCTCTTAGAAGGAGGTGCAGATCTTCGTATAGTGCAGGAACTGCTTGGGCATAGTGATATACAGACTACAGAGATTTATACACATATAGACCGGGAAAGACTAAAAGAGGCGATCAGAGTATACCATCCGAGAGGATGATAAAATACAGGGGCAAAAGCCTCCGGAGTTTGTGCTCTTTCTCTTTCTATGAAGGGGTAATGAACAATAATCTGTGAATATCAGCGTTCACCCCGTTAAATAACTTGGAAATAAACGCCAGAGTCTTACTATAGCGATTCTATTTAACGGGGTAAATCTGCGTCCAAATATCTATTGACTTACCTATGCGGATAATTGGGGGAATATACAAAGGTTACGAAATCAAGATGCCAAAAGGAATAAGGCCTACCAGTGGGCTTGTAAAGGAAAGTATCTTCAATATAATTGGGAATCGCATCCTCGGGGCAAAGGTGCTTGATCTCTTCTGTGGAAGCGGGGCAATTGGACTTGAGGCATTATCAAGGGGTGCGCAAAGCGCTACTTTTGTGGAAAAGAATAAAAGGGTGGTAAGGGTCTTGATGAAAAACATAAAAAAACTCGACTGCTCTGATGTTGATGTAATAAGTATGGACGCGATGAAATTATCACTGGATAGCACATACGATATAATATTTGCAGATCCTCCGTATGATATGGGATACCTGGAAAGACTGATCAGAAAATTTAATAAGTCTGGAAAGATACTTGTAATTGAACACTCTATAAGGGAGAGATTGGATGTGGGAGAGACCAGAAGATACGGCGATACACTCGTAACCTACATATGGAATTTATAAAGAGCTGGCTTTGTCTTAGGGTCATTGCGTCTATTGTGTCGTTGCGTCAATTTTGTGATTTAAATGAACATAATTTATAGACTAATCAATCACATAAATTAGAAATTTGCTCTACAACAAAATAGCATACCGACTCTAAGACTCAACGACTCTATGACTCTATAACACCATGACTCTTTACTATGCTTGATATAATAAACATCACTGTTGGATACAAACATTTTCCTGTTTTGAAGGAGTTGTCTCTTCGAATAAAAGAGAATGAATTTCTGGGGATAATAGGTCCAAATGGCAGCGGCAAGAGTACTCTGCTACGAACTATCTGCGGCATTCTTCAACCATGGGATGGGAAAATACTCTTGCAAGGAGTAGAAATCTCGCGCCTTACAAAGAAGGAAATTGCAAGGAAGATAGGCTATGTACCTCAATTATCCTCTTTTGCCTTCCCATTTACCTGCGAAGAGATTGTGCTCATGGGTAGATATGCCCATGATGGACACCGGAAGAGGGATTACGAAGTAGTAAATTGGGCGATGGAACTTACTGACACACTCACGCTGAAGAGAAGAAAGATAAACGAACTTTCTGGCGGTGAATTGCAGAGAGTCGTTATAGCAAGGGCATTGGCACAGGAACCGAAAATACTGCTTTTGGACGAGCCTACGGTACATCTTGATATAAATCATCGGATGGAGATATTTAAACTGCTTTGGGAATTGAAATTGCATGGGATTACTATAATAACGGTGCTCCATGACCTCAATCTTGCATCGGAATACAGTAAAAGGGTTGTGGTTATAACTGATGGAAAGGTTGTGTATGATGGACTGCCACAAGATATAATTGACAAGGAGATAATAAAACGCACATACGGGATAGATGTGAATATCATAAAGAATCCATTATCCCGCCTACCACTCATCCTGCCTCGATAGCCAAAGAGAGAAGTACGACGGAAAAATTTCCCTACCACAAACCATAGATAACACGAATGCCCCTTGACCGGCCGGACACTCTTTCCTGCCTGACGATAGGCAGGAAAGAGTGCTGTCATTCGGTATTCTTACACATGTCATATGGGATGGCCAGCCAAAAAATTTTGAACTTTCTACTTGACAAAATGCGATTTTTAAGTTATAATGAGTTATAATATTAGTAGTGATTTTAAGATAAAAACTTGCCTTCTCCACCTGTCGGTAGACAGGCAATTTTGGGGTTAAAAACCTGAAATGTGAAAGGTATATGGAGCTTATCCTTTATCCTTTAAATATAAACGGGGAGAATAATCAACTTCTACCCTCAATCCTTGAAACATATAAGATTGGGGGTATTTTTATTTTCTTTTATGCGATGTTTGTGCATAGCATCCGTATGGATAAGATTCGTTTAGGCAAGCCCTGCGTGTCATTATGATACGCAGGGTTACAAAGATGTAATCTCATTAGGGAGGTTGGATGAAGACAAAGATTATCAGAAGGGTAAAGTTACTTATATCCATCCTTTTTATATCCCTGGTTTCCTGTTCCTGTGATAAAAGTCCTACAGATGATGGTAATAATAATCACTATGACCCGAGGAATGTGTCAAGAAGGGGTGGGAATGATATAGTCCCATCAATTGTGGTTGATAATATGGGGGTCGTGCATATAGTATGGTCTGATTATCTTGATATATGGTATTCTTACAAGACCCCTGGCGGGGAGTGGTCAGAGCCAGAGAATGTGACAAATACACCATCTCCCGAGAAAGAATCTAACACCCCGGCCATAGCAGTGGATAATTTAAACAACTTGCATCTTGTGTGGAGGGAGGGTGACTTTTCGATACCCACATTTATATACTACTCAATGAAATCCCCGGATAGTAGCTGGACGACTCCGATTAAAGTATCAGAGGAGGATGGTGATATTCCAAGTATAGGGGTAGATGGTGTGGACAATGTGCATGTGGTATGGTGGGGATTGGGAGTCGAATATAGGATGAAAACTCCAGGAGGAGTGTGGGGTACTATAGAAAAGGTTGATATGGGTGGCGCTAATCTCTCTATGGCTGTGAGTGGTAATGGGACAATACATGTGGTGGCTGATGGGGGGGGAGGTGGATTTGTAAGGATATACTATACTATGAAGCCTTTTGGTGGTTCCTGGACAGAGGCAGCAAGGATTTCTGAAAATTCCACAGTTGACGCATACTATCCTGAAATTGCCTTACGCGAAGACAGTAGTGTCTATGTCTCATGGAAGGAAGGCACTCAAGTACGCTTCAGGATAAGGAATCCCGATGGTACATGGATAGAGATAGATAGCATACCCGATGTAGAAGGATTCCCATCTGGCTCGACAGTCGATGTTGATGATAAAGGAATATACTTCGTATGGGAAGTCTACACTGAAGAACACGGCTATGAGATATATTATAGTGCGAGGTATAGCGATGACAGCTGGTCCGATTTATCTAATATTTCCGGTACTCCTGGAGCATCATTCTTCAATAGACATGGCTCGTTTCTAAAGGATGGTTTGTTGCACATCACCTGGCAGGATGAGACACCGGGGAACTGGGAGATATTTTATACCGTGATAGATACACGATGAAAGGAGGCATTATGAAATGGTTTATTCTGTGCTTCGCAGGAGCAACAATGCTCTGTGCAGGGCTTTTATATGCCCACGACCCCGCGACACATATGTATATCGGGTCCCAGACCTTCGATGTCTGGCAGGATTTTGATCCAGAATTTTATAGTGCACTCTGTGAAGGAAACACAAATACAGGAGTCTTCACTCGTAAGTTCTATTACCTTGGACTTATACTACCAGATATGGTAGATACGGTTGCCCAGTTAGGCACTCGTGAACTTATCACTGAACTTTATGAGAACCTTCCTGAAGATTCGACCATAACCCTTGATTATACCTTCTCACAAAATATTCTGGGTGTATGGATAAGACTGCCTGTAACAATTACTGCAACAGTAAAGATGAAGAGTAACCACCACGGATTAAAAATACGGGACTTTACATATAACAATGTCCAGGATCCTATGTATTTCAATGGTAACTTCCCAAATACCAATTTAGCCAAGTTGAAAGAGATGGTTGATTATGCTAAATCCCAAGGATGGACTCCTGAGGAGAAGGCTCTCATATATGGTGCATATATGCATGTGATACATGACCTATATGCTCATATGGTTCTTCAACCTTCCTTGTTTGGGCATGCTTTTTCAATTGAGTCTGATAGCGCAGCGGGGAAGGGATTACTGGAGATACCAGAATGTTACTATGAGGCACTTACTGCAACCCACATTGGTGATTGAAACTTCATAGATGATGTATATGCGGGTTGGGACGTTCACTTTCAGAATTGGAGAGATTATCCATACAGTTTTTATGGCGAGGGTATGCACCCGTATATATTCTATGATTGGCAATTATACGACTTCCATGCAGTGGAGAAGTTTATAGAGGCTGCACAAGAAAAGAATTACGCAGGTGCGAATCTGACCCAGGAAAGGCTTGAATCCTATATGCATGGATGGGCTATACTACTCTATATGATGTACGGTTACGATGAGAATGGAAGTCCTGGAGGAATATTTCGTCATTACTCATGGAATGCAGAGGATATCTTGAGATTTATCGGAGAGCCTTTCCTAAACCATTTCGAAATAACAAATATAGATGTAAGTGGTAACGCCGGACATCTGGGAGATATTGCGATAGACCTTGTGGCAGACGCCTTACTGTGGAGAGGTTTGATATTTCAGTTTATAGACCCGAATTCCTACGCGAGGGATTACATCCTGAAAGACCCCCTTATGCTCATCCAGAGGATAGTCCATATTGCAAGCGGTAATGATGATTCCACTGTGTATAATCAACCCTGGCCATACTTTCTAACACCTAATGGACTCAATGATGTTATTGGATATGCTTCTGGCTGGGAGAATGATTCTGTTGCTACAAGTTATCTATGGACGATAAAAAGAGAGATAAACACCTGGGATTTATATAACCAATATCTATATTACCCATTCAAGAGGGAATTCTATGAGGGAGAGTTAACCAGTTCACTGGATCTTGATGAACAATATAAGCAGTCCATCAGGTCGGGGGCAACTTATCTTGACTATACGCCCGGAACAATCGCTCGCAAGTCAGGTATTCTAGGTGGAATGTATCCTATTGATGAGACAAGGGATTATAATAAACAGCCAGGAGTGTTCGATATGCACTTTGAGTTCGATGGGGATTATATCTATACCCAATCATCGCTTCCTATGCAGGGCGACCCGCCCCTAGTAGACCTCAGATATGATTTGCTGATATCGGGAATCAGTCGAGTGGAACTTTACTTAAATAATGGAACCACTCCCTTGAGTCGAGTTACACTCCCCGGACTCTCCCGTCAGAAATCCTTCCTATCTGGTGCTTTGGACCAGGTGGGAGAAGTCTCCTTTGAAGTCCGGTCAGGAGAAAAAACGTCTAACCCAACTCAATTCTGTCGCATGTTCACTTCCGATTATCGTGATGCGTATAATTCTCATTGGTACATAAGTGGTAATCCTTACTATCAGGAACTCTTTAAGGATGGAGACCCTGTTAGAGAGAGTGGTGAAGACCCACTGGCTAACCCTAAATCATACTGGCCCTATGTGCTTCCCGTAACCGAGGGCTCTGGATACTACCTCTCTGCACCAACTAACTTAAAGGGATATGTAGAGGCGATTTCACAAGACAACCGCTATGCTATAATAGCTCTCTACTGGAACGACAACTCAGGGTGCGAGCACGGTTATCAGATTTATAGGGATGGACATTATCTGGGAACTGTAGGTGAAAATGCAACCAGTTATTTTGACGGATATAAAGTTTTCTGTGGTTCTTCATACAAGTATAAAGTAAGGGCGTATAGAAATGATGGTTATTACTCTACTTTTTCAAATACTATCACCGTTAGCGTTCCCTCAGGAGGTGGGTGTCCTTTCCTCTTTGTAATAGGAGACTCGAGTGCAAGGCTTGAAAACAGCCTGCTTGCAGGTTCAGGAAGTAGTAATGTTGTTACAGATTGGTATAAGATGGAGACTCCTTTGGAGGCAAAGAATGATAGATATAGACTTGAGATAAGAGAATTCGAAAACGAGCATAGTTGGTTGAACCAAACGAGGCTTCTTGCAATAGACCATCCTGACTCTGTGGAGATATATGTGACACAAGATGGCTTAATTCTTCCTGTAAAAGAACTTATGTCTGCCAGCATTGTGTTGGGTATAAATGAGGAAGACTATACTTATGCAGTAGAGAAAGTGGATAATGTTTATATTGAAGGTGCGAATGACTATCAGGTAGCAAAATTTAGACAGTTATCCAATGGCGAAGATTACGCAGTTGTGTTGGATGTCGGTGGCAAAAAAACCGCTGCCAAAATAGAAAGCGAAGATGGCGAAGAAATTGGAGACATCTCCTTTAGAGAATTTCCTTCAAGAGCCATATTACCCATAGTCTCCACCTCCGAACTTAATGTAAGACTTAAATGGTGCAGTCCTTATAAACTTGACTATATAGGAATAGGCAAGATAAAGCAAACTCCGTATCATGTAAAACCTTGTCCTCTTGTATCCGCTACCCACTCTGACATTGGTTCGGTCAAGCAGAAACTGCTTGTTGATGATGAGAACTATGCAGAACTTCTTCCTGGTGATACGATAACACTTGAATTTACCACTGTTGGCATAGAACCTGGATGGGTAAGGGACTTTGTGTTTGTGTCAAATGGGTATTACATAACAGAGAGAGGTGGCGGTTCACAGACTGCATATAGCAGTATCCCTTTGGTTCATTCTCTATCACTATATCCAAATCCAGCGAGGAATGATATGACTATAAGGTTTGGTATACCGAGAGAGGAAAAGGTGTCTCTTAAGGTTTATGATGTATCAGGCAGAG
>DAOUSS010000295.1 GCA_030627085.1 Candidatus Stahliibacteriota bacterium
CTCGCAGGGCATGGACTTCTACATTGCCCATTTTATAGACTTTTGTTATCCCTTTAGTATCTATTAACATATTAGAATCTAACCCTGACAGACACTTTCCTTGGTTTTTCAGTTTATTCTTCTCCAACCACAAAAGTTTCTCTAATCTTCACGTCTACTTTATCTCCGTCTTCCAAATTCCGTAGCGCTTTATAGGGACCCGTGAGGACTGTATCACTCACTGCTACGCCTTCTATGACCTCAACCCCTCTTTCCCCGGTTAAACCTACTTTCACGGAGGTTACTTTTACCTTCCCGCCTTTTACCAGAAGCACTACATCCTCTTCTTTTCCTTTTATCTTTTTTTTGCCTAATGCGGAATAAGGAATGACAAGAATAGAATCCCTCACATCAACTGTGATTTCACAGGTGGCTGACATTCCCGAATACAATTTATTATGGGTTCCTGATATTTCAACTTCGATTGGAAAGTTGATCGCCTCTTCTGCTCCATAGCCTGTCTTTTCTGGAATACCACCAATTCTGGTAATACTGCCCTTAAAAGTAGTGTCCGGTAGGGCGTCTATCGTAATAACAGCTGGTTGACCAATTTCAATTTTTATCACTTCTGTTTCGTCAACAAGTGCTTTTACAAACATCTTAGAACGTTCTGCAATTGTCAGAATGACTGACCCCGGTGTGCTAATGGTCCCCATAACAGCCATCTCTCCTTCTTCTTTATTGATTTGTACCACTTCACCATCTGCTGGCGAGGTTATAATTGTTTTATTGTAATTTTCCTTCGCTTCATTATAAGCTTCTTGGGACAAGTCAGCCTCCGCCCTTGCCATCTCGTAACTAAGTTTTCCTTTCTCATATTGCTCTTTGGAGATAAAGTTGTTTTTAAAGAGCTCGCTGCTGCGTTTTAAGTCTTTTTCTGCTTTGGCAAATTTAGACTGTGCAAGCGTAAGCGATGCTTTTGCTTGTCTGAGTCTGGCAAGATAGGTACTCTGGTCTATAATGCAAAGTGTATCTTCTTTTCGTATCTTATCACCCTCTTTAACATTTATTTTAACAATTCTACCCATAACGTCGCTGCCAATTTGTACCTGATTGAGAGCCTTGAGTATGCCTTCAGCCCTCACATTAGAGACTATATTATCCTTTCCAGCAACGATGGCGCTTACCTTACTGCCACTCCTACCTCTCTTTAAATTAGGTAAGACAATGATAATTATAAGCACTATCACACCAACAACAACAAGCAATTTTTTCTTCTTAGACATAATCTTCTCCTTTCAAATTTAAATTTTCAACTTTATCTTTTTCTCTCTTCACTCTTCTTCTCTATTTCCCAACTACATACAGGAGTTTTGTTTTTATGAGTTTAATATCATACAGAGCAGAAACATAGGCTGCCTCTGCATCTAATAGATCTGTCTCTACCTGGAATAAATCAAGTGTGGTTAACAATCCAAGATTGTATTGTGCTTTAGCGAGTGTGTTACCCTCGCTGGCAGCCTCTAACATGCTTTTAGCAAGTTCCAGATTTTCATCCATAGTAAGATAATCAAGCCATGCTTCTTTAATTTCTAAAACTACGGTAAGCCTTTCATTTAGTAGATTCAGTTTGTTCTCTTCAAGAAGGGTTTTCATTTTTGAGACCTCAAAGGGATATGATAAGAAATTCAGGTTTGCACTTACATACCAGCCTGAACTCCTTGTAGCTCCCTCCTTTATTGCAGAAAATGTTTCTGGGAACTCCCGTGTGTTATAATTCCAGAGCCAGCTAAATGACACCTGCGGCAGGAACGAACACAAACTGCCCCAAAAACCAAGTTGTGTCTTTTTGACCTCTTCCTGGGCAGCTTTAATTCTGGGTCTGCTTTTGAAACCTATTTTTATGAGTGAATCCAGTTCAGGTATTTCAAATCCTTTCTCTTCAGTCTCTACAGGTTCAAGTAAGAGTTCACACCGATGGCCAATTCCAAGTATATTCAAAAGAACCCTCTTATTTATCTGAAAATCTCTTCTGGCAGTCAATAAATTAAGTTTA
>DAOUSS010000305.1 GCA_030627085.1 Candidatus Stahliibacteriota bacterium
CTGAAAGTATCTGGTCTATGTCTGGGATAGACCGAACATTTGCAGGATCTTTTTTGAGTTCTGTTATTTGTTCCGGGGTTATTTCTCCGGAGTCAAGTCCTGCTTTTAGATTGTTTATAATGCCAGCGTCGCTCCCTTCTTTCCCGCCTTCAACTATATCCATATTGATATCAATGGGTGAGCCTGACTCAATCAACGGATTAACCATTTCTACCCATGCTTGTTTTAACTCTTTATCATCTATATTCTTATAAACATATTGAGCCGCCTGGACTCGCTTGTTCTGGTCTTCACTGTTAAGATCGTTTTTAATTCCATTTCTCTGAATGCTTGTCAATCCCTGTGCGCCAACACCAAAAAGGACACTCATGGTCATAGCTGGAATAATAGATTCAACCGCTTGGCGTTGCCATTCACCTTCTGGCAACAAGCCTAAAACCCTCTTCTACTTTTGCACCCAATGCACCCTGGATCATTTCTGTTGGGACTTCATTGAGTAAAGCATTTTTAGTAAGATTTTTGGCAAAAGTTTTTACTGGAGTTCTTAATAATTCTTTAGCTGTTTGTTTCAATGGTTGGGCTGCAAGCTTACCAAATCCAAAAGTCATCATACCAACAAGATTAGATGCCGTTTCGATACCACCTTCTATCAATCCTTGGTTCAATGCTGCCTTATGCGCTTCTGGTTCTGCTATGCCTTTACCGAGATACTCTTCTTTCTTTTCCCCATATACTCCGAGACCAAAAATTCCCAATGTTCCTATTGTAGCCCCAACCAAACCACCCACTGCCGTCCCTAAGACTGGAAACACGCTACCTGCGATCATTCCAGTTCCAGCTCCAGCAAGCATCGGCGCAAGTGAAGGTATGGAACTTTCAAGCCCACCCTTAATGCCACGTTTTATAAAGCCCTCTCCTGCTTTCTCTGAAGCATCAGGGCGCATTATATCCCAAGACTCAATGTCTTTTGATTTGTCTATTACTTTTTGACCAAGCCTGTCTATAACATCAATCCCACCTTCAGGATCAAGAGTTTTTAAAGCATAGCCTGCCATAGTGCCTAATCTCGGCACCCCACGAGCTACATTTGAAACTATATCACCAAAAAAACCACGATCTTTAGGTTCGGCTTGTGGAGATATAGGAGCAGCTTCAGCCACATCATTCTTCAGGTATTCTTGAAAAGCCTGCTCTGCCTCTTCGCTTGGAACATAAGGGTCTTCTTTGTCAAAGTAATCAATGCCGGTAACTTTGGTTTTTTTCTTCTTGAAATAATCTTGGAATGCTTGTTCTGCTTCTTGGGTGTAGTTGACCATTTAAAGTCCTCTCATTGGCTTGCCTGCTCGTATGTCTTCCAATGATCGTGTTCTCATTGGGGTTCTACTACCTCCGAAAGTGCTGGTGAGTCTTTTTTTCCTTCTGTATGGAGCGTCTGTGTTGGGTAGAGACCTGGTAAGTTTTGCAAACGCCGATTCTCCGTATGTGCTACTTTTTTCTTGAACTGGCAAAGGCGCTCTGGTTTGGAGTCTACTCCTTACATCAGTGAATGTTTTTAAAGCATTATTTTGAGGTACTGATTGTGTTATGGGTTCTGGAGCAACCCCTTGTGGTGTAACTCCGCCTCCATCTCCCCTCTTGAGAGATTCATGGTTAGCGGGATAAGGTCTATCCAGAACTTCATTTATTTTCCTGGTTACTATGGTTGACATGTTCTTAGTTTCACCAGCATAAAATTCTTGATCACCGCCCTCTCTTCCAATAACAGATTGACCCGAAATTTTATTAGACTGCGAGTCACTTTTTTGAGATTGAGTAAAGGCTTCGTCCTCTTCCCGCATGAGATTAAGCTTGTCAATTGTGCTCATAGGTGGTATAGGGTTGCCTTCTGCATCTACAGCAGGC
>DAOUSS010000040.1 GCA_030627085.1 Candidatus Stahliibacteriota bacterium
ATAAGTTTCAATTCCTTATAGGTAGGCTAAAAACCTATTTTATTATCCCTTAAATCCATATATAATTGTCAAATAGCGGTTTTCGTAAATCGTAAGGCGTGAATGGTAAATCGTGAGCCGTACATCGTAAATCGTAAGACGTAAGTCGTAAATAATAAAGAAGTTATCCATTTTTGATGCTGTCGTCTATCTCCCACGTTTTTTACATTATCTCAGATAGACGAGGATGACCGTGAATCGTACATCGTGGATCGTAAGTCGTTACTATATTATCGTTTCTTCTCCTCCCTTCTCAAGCCCTATTATCTGCCTGTCAGTATATCTGTCAGTTCTCATCGTATAGATTATGACAGAATCCTCCTCATCATTAATTATCTTCCCTAAATCAACCTTTAACTTCTCCAATTTTGCATATGTAATCTCACCTTCAAATACCGAATTCTGCACCCAGGTCAGATACCTTCTACATATCTTTAACGCCTTTCCTACCCTCTTTTCATTCATATCATATACGAGAATAGTGTACATACTGTGAATCGTAAATCGTGAACTGTAAATCGTTAACTGTGAATTATGAAAAGTGAGTAAAATAGTCAGGAACTATTTTACTCTCAGCGATTTTCTCAAGCCGATGAGCATCTTGCAAATATTGTTAAGACATTCTAACATGTTATTAAGAACTTTATCGTCCAAATATCCCAACTTTTCACTGATTATCAACTGGGTTTCTAATTCCAGAGCGGAGCCGAGAGCTATTGATAGAAAATTATTGAATTCCTTTTTGCTATTTCTACCGGCGCCTTCGGCTATATTGCTTGGTATTGAAATAGCAGCACGTCTCATCTGTGAGACCAATCCAAAGGTCTCGTCCTTTGGTAATTTTCGTGTAATGTTGTATATCTCTGCTACAAAATCTATACCCTTTCTCCAAACATCCAGTTTATGGTGTGGTCTCATTCTGCCCTCCTTGCTAACTATTCACGATTTACGATTTACAATTCACGGTCTTTCTACCATCCTGATACAAAAGGAGTGTATTCCTCTTCCCCCATAAGGTGTTTTTCTATCTTATACAAGTCTAACCTTATCATACCTTCGTATGATACATTCCTCTTTAATCTTTTGTGTTTCACTGTATTCTTCATCCGCTCGTCAAACTCCCTTACAAATAATTCCCTACCCTTTTCATTTAGCACGATGCCGCCCAATTTCTGTTCAAAGTGCTTTGTTTTTGTCATATTCTTATTTATCAGATTGAATATTATTCTGTCTACAATTATTGGTTTGAATGGCTCTGAGACATCGAGATTGAGTGTAAATCTTCTCTGATTGGTTGTATGCAGGAAACCAATTCTCGGGTCCAGATGTGTCTTGTATATCTCACTTAAAACCCTTGCATACAAAAGTGAATTTCCAAAACTTATTAATGAGTTTAATCTATTCTTGGGTGGTCTTCTCGTTCTCGTCTCAAAGGCAAAGTTCTTGTTCTCCAGGATGTTATCAAACGCATTATAGTATTGTTCTCTTATATTGCCTTCTATCGCCATAAGTTCATCTGTATAATTGCATTCTTCAATTGCTGGGCTTATTGAATTTATTCTCTCAATGTATTCTGAGACCGATTTCCCTCTATTTGCATAGTAACTTAACACCTTCTTCATATTCAATACTGCTCCCCGCACAAACCTCTTTGCGAGGTCAATTCTTTTTTCCTTGTCAAGATAGAACTCTGCCTGTTTCAATATCATATAGCCCGAATTGTAGTGCTCTCTTGGATAGAAAGTTCCCATATAATAACCATAGTGATTAAAGTAATGGAGTGTTATCTCTTGTTGGGATAGGAATTCCAAGAGTTTCTTGTTAAGCGTGACCTCACCAAATGCCATAATCTCTTTGGTATTTTCAACTGGCACATACTTCTTACCTTTTTCACTCTGAAAATAGAGCGTATTCTCTTTTCGTTTAAGTTCCCCATCTGAAAATATGTAAATAGTCTTCTTCATAGCCACAGATTACACTGATTTTGCAGCCACAGATTGCACAGATTTAACAAATCGGTTTACGATTCACGATTTACAGTTCACGATTTACGGTCTTTCACGCTTCACGGTCCCTCTCACGCCCAGCAAAACTCTCTATATGCACATTTCCCACAGAATTTGTTCTTTTCAGGCTTTGGTGGAGTCTCTTTTGAGATTATATTTTCAATATCAGAGAATGCTCTTTGCAGCTCTTTTTCAATTTCGCCATCAAGTTCAACATATACTTTCTTTTTCTCCCTTGGAACAAGTAATTCTCCTTTTGCATCAATACCCATCTCTTTTAATCTGTATAAGTAGAACGCCAATTGCATACGGGCAGACTTCTCAAATCGAGACGACTTTTTGACCTCAGCTACTACGATTTGACCATTTTTCTTTTTGAGTATGTCAAGTTTGATATTACCAAAAGTAATTTCCTTCTTTTCTCGTGCATAACTATCTTCGTGAATCAGTCTGCCGATTTCGATATAAGGATTATCCTGTTCGGGATTCAGCTCGTGAGCCATAAGCCACACCTCACGCGGGCAGATGTAGTAATACCAAATGAGCGTCCCAGTAATTTTATCCATTCTCAGAAAGTCCCTCCATCCTTTCCATTTATACATTCACGATGTATATTTAACCAGATTATTTATACATCAATTATGTCAATTTGTCAAAAAACATCTAACAGGGACTTGCAAGAGACTTTAAGAGACGATTTATTTAGACAACAGACAACCCCGTAAAGTGTAAAGTCGCTATGCTCCAACGGGGCAAGCAGACAACAGACTAAATAAGAAATGCCAACCAAAAAGTCTTTGGTCTACTGTCTTTGGTCTTATGGCTTAATTTAATTCTCATACGAGTCTCGTTCAGTCCCTGTTGAGAAAAAACTGGCGGGTAGTACAAAAAATAAAAAAACTTCACTGTTTGACACTTCAGAAATTCGCTATTCCCAGAACACATCATAGGTATTATCCTTAACCCAGTCAAGACATTCTTTTAGTGTCCCGATAAGTTCAAATATATTATGCCATTTTCCCGTATGTCGAAAATATGCAAGTTGATATGTGTCATCCCCTCGCCACTGGAGTCTCGCAACAGGGTCTTCATACCAGCATTTGCCATAGTAATTCCAGACAGTAGCATAGATATAAAGGTCATTCAGCCTCGTTTTAACCCTTATGCTTTTGACCCTCTCGTTGAGGAAATGCGCCTTAGCATAATCCTCAATAAATCGAACTGCCTCTTCTTTACTCATAGAAGGATTTCTCACCCACATTTTAGAAGATCTCCTCTGCTTTTTCACTGTCTCTTGTCCCCTCAGTTTTTTATCTCTCACAGGTAGAAGACCGTATAGGTTTTTTGAAATCAAGTTGTGATTAGCTTTATTTTGTTTCGTTTACGCATCAAAGTTATTTTTGACTATAATATAGGAGGAAACTCAATATCGTTCCAATCTACTCCATAGAAATAATCATAGTTTTTATTTATCATAATGTCTATCCATCTACTTTCTTTGAGCATAAGTTGACTCGTGAATTTTCTATATAAGTAAATCTCCAATGAATTCAAGTAATGTTCTCTGAACTCTTTATTGGATAGCTCTTTCGCATCAAAGATTTGGACTGGTATAACACTTATCTTTTTTAATCCTTTCTCTACAGGGCGTAGAACAAACATATCCACTTTATCATCCGAAAGAGAAAGTTTACCTATTCCTTTTGTAACCTCCAATGCCTTTCTATAGAGATCGTATCCCTCCTCAAACTCTCTTTGATACCATTTGTTATCAAAAGTATTCCTCTCAGAATATACTCCGTTTAACCATTTTTGACTATCTTCGATAGTAAAATCACCTTCTTTAATAATGTGCCATGTTGCATCAAGTATTTCTTTAGGATAGGGATATTTCCATTGTCCCTCTTTTCCTGTTCGCAGTTTTTCAAATATCCTAAAAGCTGTTTTTCTCTCAGATAACTTTTTTCTGTTGACTCTCCCAAATCGTTGAATTAGAGCATCAATGGGAGCTCTTTCGGTGAATAACACATCAAAATCTATGTCTAGGCTAACTTCTACTACTTGAGTAGAAATCAAAAGATATGGTTTTTTATAAAGTCTCTTATGAACTATATCTTTAAAATTTCTTAGTTCTCCTTCCACTATGATTTGTTTCGATTTGAGGCTATTCCAATCTATTTTACCCAGTCTAAAGTAAATCTCATCTTCTTTAAGCATACGGTCAAGGTGGGTAAATTCCGAATGATACAAGACTATGTTTTCTGAATAATCATCGCCAAGTTTTTCCCGTAGGTGGTTAGACATATTTTTTGCTTCTCTAATAGTATTACAAACAACCAAAGTATTTTTCCCTTTTCTCCATGTGGAAATTATTTCGTCCGTAGCATCGAATAATGCACTTGGATATTTTTGTATAAATCCCGGGGACTTTTCAAACAAAGCCTTTTCTTGAACGGCTCCGCCAAAAGACTGAAATTTCAGATTCTTCTCAAACCTCTTTTTAATAACATCTGGCATTGATGCGGACATCAAGGCAAATTTATTCCCTAAACTATCCAAAACCTCTAGCGTCTTCAAAAGAAATCCTAAGAGTCTTGGATTATATGAGTGTACCTCATCAACAATTATCAAAGAATTTTGCAGATTAAATCTGGAAACATCCCACCTGCCTGAGTGTAAAAATCTTATAAGGAGAGAATCTATAGTCCCTATAGTTATAGGTAAAAAGAAGAACTTCCGTAAATAGTATTCTAATGACAATTTTTGTCCCTCTGCATCTTCAGGAAATTCTTCCTCCAAGATAAACTTGGCATCGCTATGAACGAGAGCTACTTCATTGTTTCCAACCCCCTTTTTTGCTCGCTCATACATTTTATTGGAGGAAACACGGGTGGGAAGTGTATAAATCACCTTTGTATATTTATTTCTTAAATTGTTTTCTGCCCATAACAATGCTGCTTCAGTTTTGCCTTCGCCCGTTGGAATTTCGACAAATACAGATGAATCTGCCTGACCGATTTTTGTCTGAAACTCCCTCCAACTCTTGAAATCTTTGATAGAATTTGATAAGTCTTTTTCTATATTTGTATTTGCAAAATAAGGGATAAAATACTTATAGTTGAATTCCTTTTCAGATGCTACGCGGTCCGTAAAAACAAGTCCTCCAGAAAGAAAATAAAAAATCTTCTCTATTTGATTTCGTGAAGCGGAATTTAGATTACCAATTTTAATCTTTATCTGCAGGAGGTTTCGTTTAATATCTTCTAAGGAGTTGGTAACGGGTGAAATTGGTTCAACTACCAAATGAAACATTTCGTTTGCTATCACAGGATAATATTGAAAGAATTCTACATATTCACTTATAAAATTGGGCTGTAAAATGTCCTTTTTCTCATAGAGACTACTCTCCGAAGATATATAGTAGGCAGTGTGGTGATTGAGCATGGCAAGTAAAGACAGGGGGATACTTTTAACTTTTCCCAGGCTTAGTGGTAAAACAAAGGAGGCATAAAAGGGATGAAAGGTTTTGGTGCCGGTTCTAAGAGTATTTTGAAACTCTTTGGTGGCTTTCCCGATGTCGTGAAAATACACCGAAAAAAATAACATCTTTTTTGCTTCTTCGTATGAAATAAGAGATATTTCCTTATTCCATTCCTCTCTCCATAATTCTTCATTCACCCAAAAATATTCCCACAAGACATCTAGGCAATCCTTTATATGCTTGGCGAGACTAATAGCTGGCTCTGTTTTTGCAAGGATTGAAGAGGTCCTTTTTTGTAATTCTTCAAAAGAGAAGAATGTGGTCATTTTCTATACCTTTATATACTTCAATTTTCTCCTTTAATCTAAACCTCCCACCGCTTATTACGAGTACTTCTGTGGATTTTTCCGGCTCTCGCTTTGATCGTACCATTCCCTTAAAATTCACTCGGTAATCTACTACCATACTTTCTACTTGTGGAGGCAAGAAAGATTTGAGACCTTCTAATGATTTTCTCCATTCCATATCAGCAATTTTACTCATCCAATTAAGGGGAATCATAGTATCAACTAAATCTGTAGACTCTGTTTTCAGGGACAATTCCTGGGAATCTTTTATCTCTATCAATTCCTCACTCAACCCCAAATAAATGGGGTTTTGGGGAGCTCTCAGCGCTTCTTGAATATTTCCTAAGAAGGTCTTACTTGTAGCATATATTCGGTAATGTGGATAAAAAAGTTTCTCTCTCTGAAAAACAGCCCTTTCTCCTCCTTTTACTCCTTTACCTTGAATTGCCCTCCATAAGTCTTTGAATTTTCCTCTGATACCTAAAGTAACAACTCCGTATTGGAAGTCTTTTAATAGTTCGTAAAAGAACTTCTCTCCATGTCCATAGGCATTAGCAATCATTCCGGCAACCATAGTTTTGGGAGGTATACTATATGAGAGTTGGTAGTTCTCGTAGCGTGGTTTGCGAAAAGACATTACCAGTCCAAGGATTTCAAAACAAATCCCTTTTAACTCAGGCATAATTTGCTCCTTATTTGTCACTCTTCTACAGAGGGAATTCCTCTTTAATCTTATCGTAAACTGCTTGCGGATTTGCACACAACTCTATTCCTTGAATCTGACTGATGGTTTGTTTTATTTCCTTTCCATTCAGAAACGCATTGGGATTAAATCCGAAGTAGACTTTATCAAGATAGGACTCAACAGAGTTATAGGATTCAGTGAATGTCGTTAAGTCAAGTTTCCCTTTTACATCTTTGAAAGATTGTGCCTTCGCATTTTTGTTAGGAGGAGAAATCTCAAACTTATGCGAAAAATAAGGCACACCAGTTTTCTGGATAGTAGCAACAACAAGCACAGGAGAAAAATCGTTAAGTAGTCGTGCTTTCTTGGAACCTCCCATTGTGTTCTGAAGTGCAGAAAGCAACCAGTTTATTCGCTTATTTCGTTCATGGTTATCTGTAAAGACACTCACTGCTTTTTCATTATGTTCGTCCCAGTAAGCCCCAACCATTTTTGTATTGATAACCTGAGCACCTTGTAAGTAGTTGAAAGTATCAATCTCCACTTTTACAATATCTCCTCCCATTTCTTCTGCTTTGCTTCTGGTAAGCATATCAGTATTATAGCGATATGGAAAAGAGGAGATAAAAGCTGTAGTTTGGAAAGGAGAAGCCTTACGCAATGCTCCTAGACCTTTCTCTGTTACGGAAAGAAGGAAACCAAACATATCAAGTTCTGGCACATTCTCAACAATATAACTCATTATCCCTGCATAGCCTTGTTCCTTTAAAGAAGTATCTTGTATTTTTTTATCTTTAACCAGAACTTCTTCACCCTTATCCGTTTTCCGTTTAATTATCGGACTCCCATTCTTATCAATTCCACAGATTTCGAATGAGCCATCAGTCAACCAGTAAATAGTCTCGCGTAAATATCGTCTAAACGCCTGACCCGAGACATATACGAACTCCTCACCGTTGAATGCGGTGATCTTTTTGAGGGTAATTTGATTCCCCCCGCCCTCCGACGAGTTGAGGTTGGCCAGATTTACCCTCATCACTGAGTTGGTATGTATAAACTTTGCCATATTAACCTCCTGTTTTTTGACTATTACTATGAAGATATACCTTTTAAGAAGGTATTTACCGCAAAAAAGGCTAATAAATCCCTTATTTCTTCCCATCTATCTTCTTTCGCGTTCAAAAGATTGACAAATTCTTGGTCTTTGCTCGTAAAAGTATTTAAAGCAGCAATGTCAAATTGTCCCTTCAATTCTTCTGCTTTCCTTATCATTTTGAATGAAAAATCTCTAAGAGCCTTAACAAGTTGGTCAAGCATCTTAGCATCCCTGAGTTCGTAGAAAACGCCTTTGTCTTCTATCGTCTTTGCAATAGTTCCAAGTGACCATCCATACTTTCGTATAAGCTCTATGCTCTCCTTTTCCATAGTCTCCTCCTTTTTTAAGAATTGATAAAAAGTAATTACCATTTCTTCAAAATCTCTACTGAAATATGAAGAGTATATATCTCCCTTTATTTTCAGAAATGCGATTTCAGATAAATTACGGGCAATTGGGCGAAACTCTAATAGATTTGATAATAACTCTTTTTCATATATATATCTATCTTTTTGTTTTCCTTTAAGACGGAAAGCTTCAGCGTGTAAAGCATCAGCTATAAATTTTATACTCTTAATTTGGCTTAAGAATTCAAGAAATCTACTTAATTTATGGTACTGAATAAATTGATATATCCCCTGAGCATCAAAGAAGAGCCCAACAATTTGAATGAAATCCTTCTTTTCCGCAAAAAGCAATTGGAGATTTCCATCTGCAGTTCTTTCTTTTATCCGTTTGTATACAAACAGAGATAGCGCAAGAATAGCCCTTTCGGTGGAAGAAAGATAAAATCCCTGATAAGGTATATTAGTCCTCTGTTTGATATCTTCTCCAGTAATATCTTCCATTCTTATAACAAAATGCCCTTCTTTTAGTTGGAAAAGGGCGATTAAATCCGGAATATCAATGTGAAGCACTATTGTTTTACGAGCCTTAGCATAGAATGTCCAGAAAAAGTTATATCTTAACACAAGATCACAGTGAGCACAAACAACCGATACGTTTTCACTACGGGCAAACTCCTTAAAACCTGCGTACTCTTTACCTATAACACTTGGTAAGACCGCTGAGTTAATCTCGTATTTGCCACCATTTGCTACTGTTAGATCGCTACCACAAATATTACAGTGTACTTCACTTTTACTATATTGTTCTCTTCCTCTTAGTAAGTGATTCACAACCAGTTTTTTATCTACCATTTTAAAAAATCCTTTTTTCTTCCATTCCTTTTTTATTTTTTTGTCTTTAATTAAAGTATCTTCACTTTCACCTGTCTTTCGAGAATAAATTTTTAATAAGGCTTCTATCTTGGATAGCTGTTTTTTTAATTCTTTTCCCTTCAGCAAACTAGGATATTCTATATGTTGAGGTTTCCAAGCTCTATCTGCAAATGACTTTTTGATATAAGAATGACCGACTTCTAAAATGTTCGTCTTTGGATTATAGATTAGTCTTTCATAACGAGATAACCCTAAATTAATCAGAAAAATACCGATCCTACGATACCACTCTCTTATGTTTTTATTTTCACCTTCTATTTTAAGAACAAACGATTTTAGGATGAGTTTTAATCCTCCTATCTCTATTTGCAAAGAATTATTTTTCCTCTCATATTCAACATCGTATGCCTTTAGAGTTGCCCAGAAAATATTAGTAATGCCATTATTGTAGAACACATCGTGCATCTTAAGACTTATCTCTTGTATCCTTGTAGAGATAGAGTTTGTCTCATTCTTGGCATCACGTTTAAACATCTTATACTTTTCTCTATGGATATCAAAATTTGACATAATTGGCTCCTTCGTAGCGTCGTATTACGAAAACATCCTTTTTTTAGTTATTCGTAACTATATATTACGAATTTCTGTATAGATGTTTTCATCTATTTTTCTCTGGCTTGCTTACATTTATGCAATCCTCTGTTACTCATTTCCCCTATCTCCCTTACCCCTTCAATCATTCCTGCCTGCGGCGGGCAGGTTTATCCTCTTTGTTTTTTATTCTTGTTTCGTTATCCACTTTTTACTTAATGTTCTAACCTGCTTTCTTATGAAGTCTTTGACCTCATTC
>DAOUSS010000337.1 GCA_030627085.1 Candidatus Stahliibacteriota bacterium
ATCTGCGTCCTCACCCTTCCAGTGAATCTCCAGAATAGGAAAGTATGGGTTTGTTGAATCGTTCTCGGGCGGTATATTTGTAAGGACAGTATTTGGAGGGATGTTTGGATTGGCGGGATTTTCTTTGCAGGAAGATAATACAAAAGACAGGATAACAACAGAGATAAATAGTATCTTCTTCATATTACCTCCAGTAAATCAATGTAAAGACAGGATTACATCTGTACTCGTCTCTCCATCTGTATATGGATTGTGACGTCTCAAATTGTAAAATCACTCTTGTAGTATCTCTTTCATCGATTGTTATCTCACAGGGGAGATGAATATTTGAACTGCCATAGAGAACTATCGGTATCCATCCGCCCCAAATAATTGACGCCTCGCCGGGTTCTGCGGTAAAATATATCTCCGTGTATCTCCCGGGAGGGAAATAGGTCTGTCCAGCAAGAACGGGAATAAATGTGGAATCCTCCATCTCAAACACATTAACAACCCGCGTAGTGTCTTCATAGGACTCAAGAGACGGATAGACATAAGAAAATGCAGTATCTTCACGATAGATCACGATTTCTCTGACACTCAAAGGCAAGATATCTCCCTGAGTGATACCAAGGCTGTCGATATCATCTGGATTTGAGGTAAAATATACCTCAAGTACACCCGGCTCGGGTGTCTCATCAAAGCCTGTGCATCCTCCCAGTATAAGAGCAACAAGAAATACCACAGTTATCTTTCTCATATTCCCTCCATTGGTTTATTGTTTCTGTATTTCACAAAATTCGTAGTCATTTGCATTCCTCGTTTATCGGTATCGATGCTCGTAACGAAGCTCGATTTTTTGATGCTCGATGCTCGTTTCTGTGAGGTTTCTGCGGACTGTATTTGTCCAGTCTCAAGCTTCCAGTTTCGAGTTTCGTTACGAGTTTCCTCACCGTTTACCCCGTTAAATAACCTTCTATTTAATGGGGTTAACCCCGTTTTTTTTGGCTCCTACTACAAGAGCCAAACCTTACTTATTGGCAGTCCCAAAAGAACTATAACACCTATGATCGCCGCCGATGTCGCAAGTGCACGATGTTTTTTCTCTTCCGAGACCATCCTGGTTATTACGCCGTCATATATAGACCATATGCTGAAGAAACCAGCAATCGCCCACAGGATGTTGTATACTGCCCCCATGTACCAGAAGTGGAACATAAAGGCGACTATTGCTATGATACTCATTATATACGCGCGCATATCCCCCCCTTCAGATATAAAACCTGCCTGCCGGCAGGAATCAAAAATTAAATATCAAATATCAGTGGGTGATAGTTCCTATGGTCAATTTACAATCTACAATTCCATTACCCCATTACTATCACGACTGGGAGGTCGCTCCTGTCACCACTGCCTCTAATGACTCTACAAAGTAGTTAATATCCTTATCAGAGCGCTTTTCTGTTACTGCGACGAGAAGTTCGTTCGTTCTTTCTTTATAGGATCTCCCGAGAGGTATACCCGCAAAT
>DAOUSS010000112.1 GCA_030627085.1 Candidatus Stahliibacteriota bacterium
AATGTAGGAAGACTAAAAAACGGAATAAAGAGGTTAATTTTGTGAGAGGTCACAGAGGGGAGGGACAAAGATCTTTCATAAATCTTTAATGAATCAAAATCTCTGTGCTCTCTGTGGTTAGGTTTTTGACAATACCGAACATTATACCGGGGAGGTTTTATGAGTAAACTATCTGTCTTGGTATATAATGATACTAACAAAATAGATACTATTAAAGGTCAATCGTTAAAGAGTATCGAGATTACACGACTGAACCCGAAGGATTTTAAAAATATCCCTGAAATGTTGAATGAGGGTATAAACTCTTCTAAGGGGGAATATTTTACTATATTTTCAGGCATTGAACTACTTCCGACTGCCTATGAGGATATGGTGACAAGTCTAAATAAAAAAGAAGATATAGCTATGGTGTATTCAGACTATTTTGAGGTATATCCAGATGGTATAAAGAAGAAGACGACTCTCAGGGATTATGATGGTGACTGGACTGAGAGATTTGAGTTTGGTTATTTAAAAGTTTATAGAAAGAGTCTCATAGAAGAAGTTAATGAATGGAGTGAGGAGTATGATTTTGCCTTTGAATATGACCTTCACCTCAAATTGGCTGACAAATATGGGTTTTATCATCTTAAAAAGCCCCTCTACAATTATTATCTTACTACTGAGGAGGTCGAAGCAAAGGAAGTGGGTACTTCAAAACTCTATTTTGCTGGAAAGGGAAAATACGGTGGTTTTTCCTATCTTTACTATTCAAAAGATGAGAAAAAAGAGATTGAAAAGGCATTCAAGTCTATGCTGAAGAGGAGGGGAATATATCTCTCTCATAAAAATAAGGAGTTGGCAGTTGATAGAAAAAGGGATTACGATGCGAAAGTTTCCATTATAATCCCTGTTTACAATCGAGAAAAATATATAGGTCGGGCAATTGAGAGTGTCTTAAATCAAACATTTGCTAACTTTGAACTCATCTGTGTAGATAATGGAAGTACGGATAGAACCAAAGAAATCATAAGACAGTATGTGAAGAAAGATAACAGAGTAAGACTTATAGAAAACTACAAGAATATTATTGCCTATTCTTTTAATCTCGGTATAGAGGCTGCAAGGGGTGAATACATTGCCCAGCTTGATTCTGATGATGAGTATTGCCCCGAGACCCTTGAGAATATGGTCAAGTATTTGGATTCCCATCCGAAGTGTGGTCTGGCAATTTCTTACTATGAATTAATGGATAAAAATGGTAAGACATTGAAAGAATTCGGAATAGTCAGGCATTTAGAGTATGATAGAAATAACATCCTGAGGGTGGATGGTGCAGGTGCTGTGAGGGTTTGGAGAAAGAAGGTGGTTGATGAATTTGGTAGATTTGATGTAGAAAATTTTGGTAGATATGCTGAGGACTACGATTTAATCCTGAAGTTATCAGAAAAATATGAAGTGGGAAGGGTTCACAAGGTTCTTTATAGATATAGAAGGCATCCCGGTAATACGGATAATCTCTTGGATGCTGAGTTAAAGGTGAGAAACAAGAACCTTGCGAGACGTATGGCAGCAAAAAGAAGAATAGAGATTAATAAAAAGGGAGTTAATCCGTGGAGTTAATCCGTTAGGATTTTATATAAAAGGCTGACGCCTTAATTCCAAAGGCTTACCTGCCTACCACAGGCAGGCGCCTTAATTCCACAAAAGAAGATGTATAAAAAAATAGATAAAGAGATTATAAAGAAGTTAGAGAGGGTAGTGGGGGAGAGACTTATTTGCGACCCGAAAAAGATGTATGACTATATGGGTGATGAATTTGCAGACCCGTCATTGAAGAAGACGCCTGAAGTAGTTGTACAGCCAAAAAACACCAAAGAAATCGCAGATGTTTTAAAACTTGCCAATGAGGAAAATATTCCGGTCACACCAAGAGGTGGTGGAACTGGTTTGTGTGGTGGATGCGTTCCATTATATGGTGGAATAGTCTTGTCTCTTGAGAAAATGAACAGGGTTCTGGAAATAGATAGAAATAATATGCTGGCTGTGGTAGAGGCTGGTGTGACATTGAGTGACTTCTATGCTGAAGTAGAAAAAGCAGGCCTTTTCTTCCCACCCCATCCTGGTGAAGAAGGTGCTCAATTTGGTGGTTTAGTCAGCACGAATGCAAGCGGAGCAAGGGCTGTTAAATATGGAGGGATACGGAACTATATAAAGGGATTGGAAGTCGTCTTGCCTCAAGGGGAGGCGGTAACTATGGGTGGCAAGTATATGAAAAGCAGTACAGGTTATAGTTTATTGAATCTAATAATAGGTTCTGAAGGAACACTGGGTGTCATAACTAAAGCGATTATAAGTCTTTTACCAAAATCACCTGTTGTATATACGCTTATTGTTCCATACGATAGTTTAGACGATGCAATAACGGCTGTGCCTGAAATACGCAAGAAGGTTCTACCTTTAGCAGTTGAATTCATTGAAAGCGATGTTATCCCTCCCACTGAAGACCTATTAAATAAGACTTGGCCCTGTAAGGGTAATGCATATTTAATGATAATAGTAGACGGCACAAGTGAAGAAGAGGTACTTGGCATATCTGAAGCTATCGCCAATATCTGTATAAAACATAATGTAAGGAGTTTAGATGACATTGCCTTTGCTGATACTAAAGAGAAGCAGCAGAATATTTTAGATATAAGAAGTAACATCTATTCAGCGCTGAAGAGAGGGACTATTGAAATATTAGATATTACTGTACCACCTGCAAGAATAGTAGAGTATATGGCTAAAGTACACGAAATTTCTGCAAAATATGATACCTGGTTACCCACCTATGGTCATGCAGCAGATGGCAATGTTCACACACACCTTATGAAAGTAGGAACAAAAGATGGTAAGTTAGACGAGAAGGAAACCAATGGTTGGGAAGATAAGTATCCACCTGCACGGAGAGAACTTCATGAAGAAGCAAAGAAACTCGGTGGAATAGTTTCTGGAGAACATGGAATAGGATTGTCGAAAATGGAGTACCTACCCGTATTTGTTGAATCTACGCAGATTGAGTTAATGAAAGGGATAAAGAAGTTGTTTGATCCGAATAATATACTTAATCCTGGTAAAATATTTTGTATGGGGTTCAATATATCGTAGGGGTTCAATATATCGTAGGGGTTCAATATATTGAACCCCTACAAGAGTGATGATTATTTTATATATTTGTTTTATTATTAATTACGGTTCAGAGGTCGTGTTCTCTATTCCTCTCGATAGTGTTGGGGTGAGAGTAGCTCCAGGGGCAATTGTGGGTCCCCAAATCTTCTATTTCGGTGAAAAAATTTTCTATCTTCTTGATACAGAGTCCGGAAACGTAAAGAAATATTCAAGAGATGGTAAATTTGTGGACGCTTTTGAAATTCCACCCTTTTCAAGAGATATCTGGGTTCAGGGAGAGAGTATCTTTATTTTAACAGGAAGAAGGGAGATTGAAGAGTTTTCACAAGAAGGAAAAGAGGAAAAGACCTATCCCTTCCCGGAAAAGATTAAGGCTGTCGTTGGAATACGTACGGATAAACAAGGAGATGTGCAAATACTTGATATTTCAGGTAATACGTATAATATAAATGGCGCCGTCCAGAAGGGTTATCCTGGTTTAAAGGGAGATCATTATTTTATAGAAAAACTCGGTAGATATAAGGCGAGGATTCAAGGAATCAATATTGAGACACAAAAAGAAATTGGTGGACTACAGTATATTGGCGATGACAAAAACGGGAATATATACATTTTAATAGAATATCTTTTGCAAATCAGACCTATTAAGGTTGAGAGAGAGATAAGAATCTATTCCAAAAATGGAGGACTTGTCTCGAAAATCTCTGTTCCTTCTGTCACGTATACCTATATCTTTCGTGAATTTCAGGTTACGCCACAAGGCATAATATACGAACTCTTTACGAGCAAAGACTCGCTTGAAATCATTAGATTTGCAGAAGAAATTGAAGAAGATTATCATTTTCCACCCGTAGAAAAGTGGCTCCCCACAATCGATGAAAGGGATACTTTTCCCTTAAAGTCTGGGGAAAAATTTCCTCGCGATTTAATGCTATCCATTGCTGATTCCTATGTCTCCCATACATTTATTGCTGACAGTATTAATTTAACATTTGGTGATACCGTATGGGTAAGTGGAAACGGTATAGCTACACCCGAATGGCTTAGAGTGGGAGAAAACAAGGCAATTCCTTATAAATGGGGAGGCTTCAGCTCAATACCACAATTTGATAGTGGTTTAGCTGTACCAAAATATTGTGGTGATAGATGCTGCGATGATGGTGGAAGTAATTATGCTGTTGGTGATGACTGCTCTGGATTTGTCTCAAGATGCTGGGGATTAACATCTCATTATGCTACTTCAATGATTCCGGATATCTCTACTGCCTATGATGACTGGAGTGCTTTAAGACCCGGGGATTGCTTTAACCGGCCCTGGAGTCATGTTATACTCTGTATAGAGGAGAGTCCATCCGGTGAGGTATTATGTGTTGAATCATCAGGCATCGATTGGAGAGTCTCATACAGAGTTCGTAGCTATAGTAGTCTTACTAATTACACACCAAGATTTTATAATGGTGTTGAGGGCTATCCCTTTGTAGTAAAGGTCATTCCTTCTTGTACGCCTGTAAGAGAAGGACCATACTCTACTTCCTCTGTTATTGACTTGGTTAAGGCTAACAACTGTTTTGTTGCGTTTGACAGAACAGGAAACGGTTGGTATAGGATTCATCTTCCTTCATGGAGAGGTAATGGCTATAACAATTTCGGTTTTCTAAAAGGTCTTAATGAAAACTGCCTTATTGGTGACCAGGACCGAAGATGGATTGAGGTAAAGTCATTTAAAGGAGACCTGGCTGTAAAAAGAGGCCCGGGAGCATCCTATCCGACCATCGCAACTATAAGGACAGGCCAAAGGTTTGCAGTTATTGATAGTAGTGGAGATTGGTATGAGATATGGCTTCCGGGTTCCTTCGATGAAGATTCCGTTGGCTGGTGTTTAAGAGGAACGAATGGTAAATATCTAAAAATTGGCGGCGGCGGACCCGTTGGTGAGTATAGAGGAGAGATAACAGATTTTTACTACTCTGATACTATGGTATCTGGAGAATTAGTTGATTGTTTTATCCGGTATACAAATTTAAGTGATGTCGCCTGGGATAGTTCTACACAACTTGGCACCGCATCTCCAAGGGATAGAGAAAGTGCCTTTTATGATTCCTCCTGGATTTCTACCACTCGATTGACAAGAGCCGAATTCCCGGCACTTCCTGGTCAGATTGTAGATTTTTCATTCCGATTAAAGGCACCAGTGGTTGAAATCCCAACTACCTATAACGAATATATTTGCCCTGTAGAGGAAGGATATTCATGGTTCCCTGATTCTACCTGTTTTACTATCACGGTCTTACCCCCTTCTGAAGTGGCAGAAACAGAACAGGTAGCCGCAGACTTTAGTCTGCG
>DAOUSS010000160.1 GCA_030627085.1 Candidatus Stahliibacteriota bacterium
AAAGAGAATATAGATATAATAGGGATAGAGAAGACTAAACGATGTCATGGTCCTTGCCTCAGTTAAGAAATACTAAACGATGTCATGAACTTTGACAGATAGTGCTTACTGACTGCTGTGAAAAATATTAAAAGTCAACAGCAAAGGAGGGCTTTTTGTGAAAAAGATAGGTGTTATTGGTGGACTTGGACCTGAGTCCACCATTGATTATTACCGTCTAATCATTGATTCATATCGAAAAACACAGAGGAATGAGAATTATCCTGAGATAATCATATACAGCTTGAATATAAATGAGGTATCTGATATGATGGAGGCAGAGCAATGGGATAAATTGATTGATTTGCTGGCAAATGCAATAAAATTAATTTCCAGGGCAGGAGCAGACTTTGCACTAATTGCTGCTAATACGCCCCATGTTGTATTTGATGAAGTAAATCCCCTCTCCCCCATTCCGATGTTGAGCATTGTTGAGGAGACTTGCAAGGTGATTAAAACTCTGGATCTGAAAAAGGTTGGTCTTTTGGGCACGAAGATTACAATGCAGTCAGGTTATTACCAGAAAGTCTTCACTAGATACGGTATTACCATTGTTGTACCCGACCAGGATGAACAGAAGTACATACATAAAAAGATAATGACCGAACTTTTGTTTGGCAAGATGCTTGACGAAACAAGAAAAGCCCTTCTGTCTATCGTCAAGAACATGATAGTGAAAGAGTCCATACAGGGTTTGATTCTCGGTTGTACCGAACTCCCTCTAATCCTCAAAAAAGATGAATTTGGTATCCCTTTTTTAAATACCACCAAGATTCATGCTGAAAGTGCAGTAAAATATTGCCTATTTGAAACTTAATATCACCCACAAAGGACACGAAAGACGCTAAAAATAAAGTAGTTAAAGAGTGATTTACTTGACAAGGCCGCATTTTAGAGGTATAATAAGTAATTAATAGACCTTTTACCCTTCAATTCAATTACTCAATGACCTAATAACTTAATTACCTAAATAGAGGAAGTTTTGCAATGAGACCTGTTGTTAAATTTTTAGAAGACGAGCTTATAGAAAGGATAATTTCAGAAGCAAGAGATATCCTCTGCAAACTGGGCGTGGAGATACACAATAAAGGCATTCTTTCCATGCTGGGAGACTATAGTGCAAAAGTAGATATAAATAAGTATCATGCTCTTCTTACAGAAGATATTATAGACAGGGCATTAAAAACTGCTCCTGGCTCATTCAATCTCTACGATGTGCTCGGCAATGAAACCCATAACTTTTCAGGATACAATGTCTATTTTACGCCGGGTTCCACCGCACTGAACATCCTGGACCATGAAACGAAAAAGATACGCAAGCCCACAACAATAGATTACATAAATTATACAAAAGTTGTAAGTAGGCTTGAAAATATTGCCTCCCAGAGTACAGCATTCATACCAGCTGATGTAACTGAAAAGATCTCAGATAGTTATCGCCTTTATCTAAGCCTTCTCTATTGTGAAAAGCCTGTTGTCACTGGAGCTTTTACTATTCAGGCGTTTAATATAATGAAAGACCTTCAGCTTGTAGTACGTGGGACAAAAGAGAAGTTAACGAAAAAACCCCTCACAATATTCTCCTGCTGTCCAACTTCACCTCTGAAATGGAGCGATGTTACATCGCAAAATGTGGTTGACTGTGCTTACTACTCCATTCCAGTGGAATATATCTCTATGCCTTTGTCGGGATTTATGGCACCAGTCACACTGGTTGGAACACTGGTACAGCATACTGCAGAGACCTTAAGTGGACTGGTGATAAGCCAACTTACTAATCCAGGTACTCCAGTTCTGTATGGGGGTTCGCCTGCCATATTTGATGTTCGCTATGAAACAACACCATTAGGGGCAGTAGAGACACAGATGATAGATTGTGCCTACAACGAAATTGGAAAATACTTGGGTCTGCCTACCCAGGCATACATATCACTCAGCGATTCAAAGCAATTCGATGCGCAGGCTGGATTGGAATCATCTATGGGGGCGACTCTTGCAGTCCTTGCTGGCATAAACAATATATCTGGACCGGGTATGCTCGATTTTGAAAGTTGTCAGAGTCTTGAAAAACTGGTTTTGGACAATGAAATCTGTGGAATGACCCTGCGCTTGATAAAAGGCATTGAGCCCAGAGAGGATTTTCCCTCACTTCCAAGATTCAAGGAACTTCTAAAGGAGAAGCATCTGCTTATATCAGAACATACACTTCGTTACCTGAGAGAAGAACATTACTTTCCAGGGGCAGTAATTGACCGCGCAAACAGAGCCAGATGGTTGGAAGAAGGTGGATTGACCCTTTGTGAACGGGCACACAGAGAGGTGGAAAGATTGATAAAAGAATATGAGCCGTTGAGACTTCCCGATGAGATAAAGAGGGAGTTGACAAAACTAATGGAGGATGAGGCTCGTCGTTACGGGATGGACAGCCTGCCGTCGAGAAATAACACAACCCAGGATTTGCCGAACCTAACCGAATTGTAGGCACGAATTCAATTCGTGCAGAAATACTAGAAGTACCAAGAAAATTATGCGAGAGATAATCAATTTTTCAGTGCAAGATATAAAGCCAAATAGAGATGCTATTTTGAAAAACAGAGGCACACCCCCTTCCACAGAATCTTTAGAAAAGGTTGATACACTCCTTAAAGTAGCAATGGATCTTTTCTACACGCTTGCTGTTCCTGTAGGCATCGTTTCAGAGGTATCTATATCAGAATTTGAGGTTATCTACTGTGGAGAAGGACAAAACGAAAAAACTACACCTGTCGATGAGATTTTCCGGCGAGCAGACAATCTAGCTCTTTTCGCTGTCACACTTGGCGAAAAGGTGAGTCAAAAGATAAATGAACTTTTTAAGTTAAAGGAGTTTGCTCTGGGATGTATATTAGACTCTATTGCCTCTGAGGGTACCGAAAAGGCAGGTGACATTACTGAAAACTATTTTTTTAAATACCTTATTAAAGATGGAAAAGCAACTGCTTCAACGAGAATATTAAGATACAGTCCTGGTTACTGTGGGTGGCATATAAGCGGACAGAAAAAGCTTTTTGAATTTCTGCATCCAGAAGATATTGGCATTTCACTAGGAGATAGTTTTCTAATGCATCCACTGAAATCTATATCAGGCGTGATGATTGCGGGACAAAAAGAGATCCACTACTTCAAAGACAATTTCCCGTTCTGTCGTCAATGCAGTAAACACACATGCCGCGAGAGGATTAGATCATTGTAATGACTTAAGAAATTTCAATATAGCAAAGCTTGTAGGCACGATTTTAAATCGTGCTCATGCGAATCCTACAGATTGGCACAAATTGAATTTGTGCCTACAACCTTGTAGCGTTAAGTAATAACAAAGCATTGGAAAGTATAGTTCGATATATAAGAGAGGTGGGCAAAATGGATATATTGAAGCAGATTGTAGAAAACTTACAGCAGGGTAATAATAAAAGGATTTCAGAACTTGTAAGACAGGCGTTAAAACAAAAAATACCGGCAAAAGAGATACTCGATAATGGCTTGATCGCCGGTATGGACATAATAGGTAAACAGTTTAAGGCACATAAAATATTTCTTCCTGAAGTACTGTTGTCTGCAAGGGCAATGTATGCGGGGATGGACGAGTTGAAACCAATACTGATTAAAGAGGGAGTTCCTACTATAGGAAAGGTGGTCATCGGCACGGTTCAGGGTGATATGCATGACATTGGTAAGAACCTTGTTGGTATTATGCTAAAAGGCGCAGGTTTTGAAGTTATTGACCTTGGCAATGATGTTCCGCCCGAGAGATTTATAGAGGTTGCAAAAAAGGAGAACGCCAGGGTCATAGGTATGTCCGCCCTCCTTACAACAACTATGCTGGGTATGAAAAAAGTCATAGACCTTTTAAACAAGCAGGGTTTATCTAGCGAAATAAAGACTATAATTGGTGGTGCTCCTGTGTCCGAAGAGTTTGCACACGAAATAGGGGCAAATGCGTATGGTTATGATGCCACCAGCGCAGTAGAGTGTGTAAAAAAACTCATAAAAAGAAGTTAAAACAGAAACCACAGAGGACACAAAGCTGTGCTCGCAGAGGCTGTGGAGAACGCTTGGAAAAAAGAATAGAAAACTCTGTGTTCTCAAAAAAACTCTTTTGGCTGATTCACTCTGTTAAATCGTTAAGCTTGTAGGCACGGTTTCAAACCGTGCAAATCTACCTATCGGTAGACAGGTAATAGCACAAATT
>DAOUSS010000149.1 GCA_030627085.1 Candidatus Stahliibacteriota bacterium
AGAGAGGAGGATAGGATGAGTGCAAAGAGACTACCGCCACAGGAGCAACTTCGCATAGTTTTAGAGGGTCTGCGAGGTGATGTAAAACTATCAGAGCTGTGTCGTAGAGAAAACATTTATCCCAATGAATATTATAGGATGAAAGACAGAGTTATTTCTGGTGCGATTGAGTCATTAAAGAACAACCATAAGAAGAAGGATGCTGCAAAAGAACGATTACTGAAAGAGAAAGAGAAACTACAGGAGATTATTCTCAATCAGGCAGAAGAGATTACACTGCTAAAAAAAAGAACAAACTCGGATTACTAGGACAGGCTAGAGGAAACAAATTAGATGCTCATACAAAGCAAGAAATAGTAATAGCAATAGATCAATCAAGACTTCCGAAATATAAAGCGTGTAGAATAATTGGTATTGAAGAAAGAAGATTTCATAGATGGAAAATTAGATATAAGCTCTTTGGCATAAGTGGACTTGATAACAGAAGACATAACCCGAAAGTAGTAGTAAACCGGCTTCTGCCCGAGGAAGAATCTGCTATAATAGACTATGCTATAGCACATCCTAAACAGAGGCATAGAGAGATTCAGTATAATCTTGAGAAGAGTGGAGTATTTGTTTCCTTCTCTTCTGTCTATCGACGACTTAAGAAGCAGGGGTTAATAAAGAGATACGAGTTAGACAGTTCTAAAGGTAGAAAGGGGTACGAGAGACCCAAAGCTAATTATCCTCACGAGATATGGATGGTAGATATCAGTTACATTCTGGTAAATGATAAGTTTTGGTATCTGATTGCAGTAATAGACCTCTACTCTCGGTATATTGTGGGTTGGGAATTATCTTCAAGTATGCGAGCAGATGACGTGAAGAGAGTTATAGACTTTTCACTATTGGAGTTTGGATTCCATGAGAGTGGAAATAAACCCAGGATTCATATGGACAATGGACCTCAAATGACGGCGAAGACTTTAAAGGCGTTTTTAAGGGGACTTGGAATGATTAACGAGTATTCCAGACCACATCTTCCACAAGATTCAGCAGAAATAGAGAGGTTCTTCAGGACACTTAAGCAAGGAGAAGTCTATAGAGAGGAGTATATGGATCCATATGAAGCTCGAGATGGTATACGTTACTTTATTGAATATTACAATCACAGGAGACCGCATCAGGGTATTGGATTTGTAACACCATATGAGAGGTTAACCGGTCAGGATGAACATATCAAGAAAGAAAGGAAGATAAACTCTCTCTATGCTCAAAGAATACGGATGTCAAAGAACAAAGGTTTATTTTTAATTTGTCCCGAGGAGACTATGTCCTTGATAAGTCTAAACAAAAATATTTGAAATCACTGTCAAAAACCCTGAAACAATACAAACACTATTGTCTTTCAACATCCTCTGTGACCTTTGCGAACTCTGCGGTTACATCTTTGCATAAGGTAGAAAGAGACGTTCATATTCATCCTGGGCAAACCTATCAGTCATTCCTGCGATGTAATCACAAATAATCTCCTCGGGTGAGGATTCTTCAACTCTCGCTTGATAGTCAGATGGAAGTTGTCGTATATCCTCAAGATATCTTCTGAATAAGTCAGTAATGTATTTTTTTGCCTTAAGCTGCATCTTCAATACCTTATAGTGAGAGTAAAGATTTTCGTAGAGAAACTTCTTTAGTTCTTTCTGTTTATCAAGCATATCTTGAGAAAAAGCAACTATAAGAGGACAGGAGCACACATCCTTTATAGATTTTATTCCAAGTTCAAGTATCTTTTTTTCTGTCTCTTTTACAACATCAGTTACCTGTAATGCAATAAGTCTTCGTATGCTTCTTGCAATTACCTTTTCCCAGGAGACGCATTCAGTTTTCACAGTATTGTATATATCTTTGAAGAGAGGAGCATACTCAAGTTGCTTTGTTGTCAGATATTCGGATTTTATACCATCATCGAAATCGTGGGAGTTGTATGCAATTTCATCAGCAACATTTATTACCTGTGCCTCCAGAGTGGGAGAGAGATGTGGTTCAAATTCCGTAAGGTCCTCTATATGAGGAATATCATAAATAGTCCTATGTTTTACGATTCCCTCTCTTGTTTCAAATGTAAGATTCAGACCACGGAAATCAGGATATCTGTCCTCCAGAAAATCCACCACTTTCAACCCCTGGCGGTTGTGTTCGAATCCTCCTTTATCTTTCATGAGATTGGTAAGTGCCTCTTCACCTGCATGTCCAAAAGGGGTGTGGCCTATATCATGTGCAAGTGCTATTGCCTCTGTTAGGTCTTCGTTTAACTTTAATGCTCTTGCAATTGTTCTTGCTATCTGAGATACCTCTATAGTATGGGTGAGTCTTGTCCTGTAGTAATCTCCTTCATGGTTAACAAACACCTGTGTTTTATATTCAAGCCGTCGGAATGCGGTTGAGTGAATTATTCTATCTCTGTCTCTCTGATAACAGGTTCTATACTCTTTTTCCTTTTCCTTGTATCTTCTTCCTCTTGATAATCTACTCTTCATCGCATATGGAGCAAGAAATTCTTCCTCCATAGATTCATATTCTTCTCTTCTCCTCACAATAAGTCTCCAATCTGCCTTGTCATTAGCAGAAATTTTTTGGGTAAATTTACTGTGAATTTGATATTGTTTGAGATTTGTAACTTAGAATTTGAAATTTTCGCTATTTGTGGTTTTTAACCCAATCAACTGCGTTTTTTATGATCCTCATTCCGTAGGGAATACCGTTTTTCCATATCCTTGGATACTGGTCAGGTAAACAGAATCTTTCTGGATGCGGCATCAGACCAAATATCCTTCCAGTATCATCACATATGCCAGCAATTGCATCTATACTTCCATTTGGATTATATGGATATTCCATCGTAGGTTTATTTTGCCCGTCTATATAGGCGAGAACCTTGTTAACGCTGCCATCTTTCACGACAACTCTTCCCTCCCTATGGGCGACCGGTAGCTCTATAATGTCTAACCCTTTTGTAAAAATGCACCTTGAATCTATAGTCTTCAACCTTACCCATCTGTCCTCAAATCTGCCATTTGCGTTTTCTGTGAGTGTTATGCCCTGGCCCAAAAGTCCGGATTTCACCAGCACCTGAAAGCCATTACATATCCCGAGAACAAGGGTATTTCGTTCCAAAAAGTCAAATACGGTCTCTCTGAGAAATTCTTTTATATATACTGATAGTATCTTTCCACTTGATATAGAGTCTCCGTAAGAGAAACCGCCAGGGAGAACAAGTATGTCATAAAAGAGCAATCTTGTAGGTTGCTCTTCAAGTTTCTTTATAGAGATTTCATTAACACTTGCACCGCAGATTTGGAATGCGATTTTCGTTTCAAGGTCGCAATTTATGCCAGGGGCATACAATATAAGAACTCTGGCCATAGCTTATTCTGATATAATGTTCATTATGCCGGACATCCTTCTCGTTATTGGATGTTTTTCCCCATAAGTTTGAGCATTCTTTTAACTGCCTCCTCAAGACCTGTAAATACTGCTCGTGATATTATACTGTGGCCAATATTGAGTTCTACAATATGGGGAACAGAAAGAATTCCTTCAATATTATGGTATCCAAGACCATGACCTGCATGGACTTCGAGGCCTATTTCATGTGCAGCAATTGATGCCCTTTTCAATCTCTCTATTTCTCTTCTTTTGTCTGGAGTTTCGCTGTAAACCTTTGTATTCAGCTCAACCGCATCTGCTCCGAGTTGTTTTGCGGTCTCCATAATTGATTCGTCAGGTTCAACGAAGAGGGTAAGTATTATGCCGGTATCTTTAAGGATATCAATTGTTTTTTTAATTTCTTTCCCGTGTGTCACTATGTCAAGTCCGCCTTCTGTCGTCTGTTCTCCTTCCCTTTCAGGAACAAGACAGGCATGGTTAGGTTTTATGCTGGATACAAAGCTGACTACATCAGAATCCGTGCACAATTCAATATTCAGAGATGTCTTTATAATTTCTCGTAGAATTCTCACATCTCTTTCGGTTATATGCCTTCTATCAATTCTGATGTGGCAGGTTATTCCATCTGCTCCTGCGAGTTCTACAATAGGAACCGCGTCAACAGGGTCGGGGTAAGGGGTGTTTCTCTGTGATCTGAGTGTGGCTATATGGTCTATATTTACTCCAAGCCTCATAGTGAAAATATTATAACACGAATTTATATTTTTGTCAAGAAAAAAACTCACCACAGAGAACACAGAGAATTTTTGTTTAAAAAGAGTAAAACCTCTGTGTCCTCCATATTCAAACTCCCTGATATATACTCGATTATCCAGGGTCCTCGTTAAGAAATCATTGAAATAAGTACGGGATTCTTAGAATAAAGAACTCCATAAAATTGCTTGAAGAGATTTCTCTTAAAGTTACTTTAAGGAGATGAAATTTGAGTGCACAGAGAATAAAATAAAAATGTCTTTCTCTGTGAACCGAAGGTCGCCGTGAGGCAACTC
>DAOUSS010000011.1 GCA_030627085.1 Candidatus Stahliibacteriota bacterium
GATAGAGAATTTGAGCACACAGAGAATAAATAAATATTATCTCTCTGTGTTCTCTGTGGTTAGTTTTTTGACAATACTTTGATTTTTTAAAGGAGGTATTATGCAAGACGAAAAGAAGAAAAGTTTGGACCTCGCTCTCCAACAGATTGAGAAGGCGTTTGGCAAAGGGAGCATAATGAGACTAGGAGAGAAGGAGATTAGATTGGAAGAGGATACAATATCAACGGGGTCTATATCGCTTGATTTAGCCCTTGGTATTGGCGGAATACCGAGGGGCAGGGTGATGGAGATATTCGGTCCTGAATCTTCAGGAAAGACTACGCTTGCTCTCCATATGATAGCAGAGGCACAGAAGAAGGGAGGAATAGCTGCATTTATCGATGCAGAACACGCGCTTGATCCTATATATGCGGGGAATCTTGGTGTTGATGTGGATAACCTCTTAATCTCTCAGCCCGATACGGGTGAACAGGCGCTTGAGATTGCGGAGACACTTGCAAGGAGCGGGGCAACGGATATAATCGTGGTGGATTCTGTTGCAGCACTTGTTCCAAGGGCAGAGATAGAAGGAGAAATGGGTGATTCACATATGGGACTTCAGGCAAGACTTATGTCACAGGCGCTGAGAAAACTTACATCTGTCCTGTCAAAATCAAAGACCGCTGCCATATTCATAAACCAGGAGAGGATGAAGATAGGGGTTGTGTTTGGGAACCCAATGACTACACCCGGAGGACTTGCCCTAAAGTTCCATGCCTCTGTAAGATTGGATATACATCGCGTATCTCCTATAAAAAGCGGGGATCAGAAGATAGGGAATCATCTCGTGGTCAGGGTTGTGAAGAATAAACTTGCTCCTCCATTCAGGGATGCAGAATTTGATATCCTGTTTGGCAAGGGTATCTCAAAAGAGGGAGAACTTATTGATATTGGTGTAAAGGAGGGGATAATATCAAAATCGGGAACCTGGTTCGCATACGGTAATGAGAGGCTTGGACAGGGGAAAGAGAATGCAGTTGAATATCTTTCCGCCCACCCTGAGGTAAGTGATGAGATTGAAAATAAGGTGCGGGAAAAAGTCGGCCTTGTGAGAGTCAAGGGCAAGGAAAAAGGGAAAAGAGAAGAGAGATGAGGGATAAGGGATAAGCTCGTCGCTCTACTCTTTGCAGTTTTGGGAATGCTTGTGGTATTGGAGTAATAGGGAGATGGATTTATAGATACAGATTACAGATTGAAGATTGTTCACCACCAAGACACCAAGACACCACTTAGAATGTCAAATTTCCAATTACCAATTTCCAATAAAATGTCAAATTCTAATACCCAATGACCAAACGACCAATGACTAATACTTACCTACTTTGTGAACTTTGTGTTCTTTGTGGTAAATTGCGCTATTTCTTTGTGGTGAGGTTTTTGATTGATAATGAATAGATTCTGCCTGCTGATTCTTATTGCTTCCTCTCTCTTTCCATTTGAGTTTGAGACAGATATTGAAGGTGAGACATCAGAGGAGATGATAGAGCTCCTTGAGAGCCTTTTGGAAAATCCTGTGGATGTGAATACCGCTACAAAAAAGGACCTCCTTTCTATACCTTTCATAACTGAGGAGATTGCAGATGGCATAATCAGGGCGAGAGAGACAAGAGGTGGTTTTGCTGACAAGGATTCTTTTAGGAAGCTGATCCCACTAATAATCTATGAAAGGATAGAGTCCTTTGTAGTTGTTATTCCACCAAAGGTTGTAAGTAAGAAACCTTCCATTTATCCCAGGGTTAGAGTCAGAACAAGGGTAGAAAACAGGTATCCCAGAGATGATAGAGCTGCTGGTAGTGCCCTCGGATTATACAACAGGATACTGATAGATTATGGACAGTTTAGCGGATGTATTCTGCAGGAAAAGGATGAAGGCGAGCGGGATTTTGTAGATTTCCTTGCCTTTGGCGTGAAGGCGAAAAACGTTGGACATTTAGAAGATGTAATCGTCGGATACTACGGGCTTGATTTTGGAGAGAGACTTGTTTTTGCTTCTCCTGTTCTTACATTCAAGGGCTCACCATACCAGATGAGAAGGAAGGGTATCCATCTTTATACCATAACAGGTGAAAATACATACAAGAGGGGGATTGCCCTCAAAACGAAGAAATTTGGTTTGTTTGATATATCTCTTTTCTATTCAAATGCCTCACTTGACGCAAGAAGCAGCGACTCTGTATATTACACATATTCGGCAGACCATACCACATCTACCTGGGAAGATATTAAAGACAGGGTAAAGGAGATAATCTATGGGGGACATATAGATATCTCGGGGGAATATGGCACAATCGGAGCAACATACTATCACGCATCTGACTACGACAGCCGTGAAAAAAGATCATATTCACCAGCTTCGGTAAATTTCAGCATTCCCGGAGGTAGAGTTACTTTCTTCGGAGAGATTGCGTACTCAAGAGATTTTGCAGCGGTCTGCGGTGTAAAATCTCGGGGGGATAAGTTTATGTGGGATGCTGTCTTGCGCTATCTTCCGAGGTCTTTTTTCTCCCCACATTCATCCCCGTTCTCTGACAGGAGAATCTCCTCATACGGGTTATTGAATGACAAAGGTATATACACCTGTCTTCTCTTCAAGCCCTTCCCCAAAACGGAGTTGACCGTCTATGGCGACCATATGGAATGGGAGGACGATAAACTACCAGGAAGGGGCTATGAGTACAGGATAATACTGGATAGACGGATTACGAAGGGATTTGATCTTGGTGTAAGGTACAGATATAAGTGCAAGGATGATGATTATGCGAGATTTGCAAGGGTAGAGATGGATGTCAGTACTATAAAGTGGATAGGGTTGAGGTTGAGAACAGAATGGGCAAAGGAGAATGATACCCTCTCTGGAGAACTTGTCTTTGGAGATGTATACATACATCCGCTGAATACACTGTCAATAAACTACAGACACATAATATTTGACAGCGACCTTACAAGGTTCAAGTTTACAGAATATGAGAGGGAACTTCCGGGGGTTATGGGGAACAGGTTTATAACAGGTCATGGGAGGAGGAATTATCTGCTTGTAAGTTACAAGCCTTTTAAGTTCTTGCGGTTTTCTGTGAAATATGAGGAGACATTCAAGAAGTCATCAAAACTCTCGGGGCAGGTAGACCTTAACTTGACAAAAATCAAGTAGGGCACGGTTTTAACCGTGCAGATAACAGTGCGGACAATGACCACGTAGGGACAGGGCTTGATTCGGCGAGCATTTCGTCCCGAGGCTCAATACCGAGGGGCTCAGTCGAGTCGTCCCTGTCCGAAACAATACGGACAACCACGAGGGTTGTCCCTACAATCTATAATATTTGCTTTTTGCTATTTGATTTTGTAATGGGGGTTTTTATGAATATCGGCGTGATAGGATGTGGGTATGTTGGGCTTATAACGGGTGTCTGTCTTGCAGAGATGGGACATTCTCTTATCTGTGTGGATAACAATGAGGAAAAGATTAAAAAACTCAAGAATCTTATTCCTCCCATCTACGAATCAGGGCTTTCTGAGCTTCTGAAGAAAAACAAAGATAGATTGAAATTTACAACCAGTATAGAGGAGGCAGTAAAGGATAGCACTGTCATATTCATAGCAGTTGGCACACCGCCGAAGGAATCAGGAGATGCAGACCTCTCGGCAGTAGAGAATGTTGTGACCAGCATTGTGAAATGTATGGACTCATACAGGTTAATAGTTGAAAAATCTACTGTTCCTGTTCAGACAGGTACAAAGATAAAGAGTGTTATGGAGATGCGTGCCAGCGGCGTGCCATTTGATATTGCATCAAACCCCGAATTCTTAAGGGAGGGGTCTGCCATAGACGATTTTCTCCATCCCGATAGAATTGTTATAGGTCTGGAGACAGAGAGAGCAAAAGAGATTCTTCTAAAGATTTATGAACCTCTGGGGGTTCCCATAATAGTTACAGATTTACAATCAGCGGAGATTATAAAGCATGCATCAAATTCATTTCTTGCAACAAAGATATCATATATAAATGCCATATCTGTTATATGTGAACTTGCCGGTGCGAACATAAAGGATGTTGCAAGGGGGATGGGACTTGACCCTCGGATAGGTGATAAATTTCTGAATGCAGGAGTAGGTTTTGGAGGGTTTTGCTTTCCGAAGGATGTACGGGCATTTAGAAGAATCTCCGAGAAACTCGGATACAGATTCAACCTCTTAAAGGAGGTAGAGAAGATAAACGAACTTGCAAAAGAGCGGTTTGTTGAGAAGATAGAGGATATGCTGTGGAATCTTCAGGGTAAACTTGTAGGGATTCTGGGGCTTGCATTTAAACCAAATACTGATGATATGAGGTATGCCCCATCGATAGACATAATAAATCATCTCCTTTCAGAGGGTGCAAAAGTTGTCGCATACGACCCTGTTGCTATGGAAAACGCAAGGAGGGTTTTACCAGATATAGAGTATAGAGAAAACCCCTACGATGTTGCAGATGGAGCGGACTGTCTCGCCATTGTGACAGAGTGGGACGAGTTCAAAAATCTGGACCTTGAAAAGATAAGGAGTCTCTTAAAGACGCCCATAATATTTGATGGCAGGAATATATTTAAAAAGGAGAAAATGGAGGAGCTTGGGTTTATATATAAGGGGATTGGAGTATGAGATCACCAAGGTAATATCAAAAATCAAATAGCAATCACAGATTACACAGATTAACACAGAATAGTAATTAAGTCATTAGGTAATTAGGTTATTGTGGGAGCGACTTTTCTACCTGTCGGTAGACAGGCTAGTCGCGACAATACTACAATCTGTAATCTACAATCTGTAATCTACAATCTGTAATCTCTCTGTGTTCTTTGTGAACTTTCTACCTGTCGGTAGACAGGTGTGGTGAATAATCCCGTAGGGGCGAATTGCTATTCGCCCACAATCTGTAATCTCTTCGTGCCTTGGTGGTGAAAAAATCCATGGCTCCTCTTACCGCACGCTGTCATAGAGTATAAGGTGGAGGACAGCATTCCTTTTATCCTGTCTCCCTTCAATCTGCTTCAGCCCACCTATTATTCGCGTAAACACCAGAATGAGTGAGACAGACAGGGAAATCCCGAACGTCCAGAGAGGTTCAGGGAATAAAAGCACCAGAACTGGCACGATGCAGGCAAATATGAGTGTCGGAAGAGATGTACTCTTCAGTATTATAGACAGCAATATAAAAATTGCAAATCCACATATAGCCTCAAGCGGAAGGAGATAATACAACACTCCACAAGATGTCGCAAGCCCCCTACCTTCACCCTTAAAGCCAAGGAAGATAGGCCAGTTATGTCCGAGTATTGCTGAAAGTCCTGCAATAGATGCCACAGGTTCACTAATCCCGAAACTCCTCAGTATAACAATAGGAATTACTCCCTTAAAAAAGTCTCCGAAGAAGACAAAGATTGCAGGTATAAATCCCAGAACTGAATATACATTTGATGCGCCTATACGGTGATAACCCTCCTGTCTGATATCCCTGCCCACCAGTTTTCCGGCAATATACCCAAAGGGAATAGAACCAAAAAAGTAGCCAACAATTATTGACAGGATGATGTATAGCATAATAAAATGCCAAATTTCCAATTACCAATATCCAATGAATATCAAATTCCTAAATTCTCAAATCATTTGACATTTGGGCTTTGCGCTTTTATTAGAAATTGGAAATTCGGATTTTGAAATTCTACTATCCTATTCTACTGTTACACTCTTTGCAAGGTTTCTAGGCTTGTCAACATCAAGTCCCCTCAGCACCGCTATATGGTATGCAAGAAGTTGTAATGGAACCACCGTAAGGATAGGGGAGAGCATATCAATGGTTACTGGAATCTCGACAGCATAATCAACATAATTTTTTATCTCCTCATCACCCTCTGAGATGACTGCAATCACAGCCCCTTTCCTGCACTTTACCTCCTGAATATTTGACACAATCTTATCATATACCGCATTTTTTGCCGCAATAAACACAACAGGCATATTCTCATCAATAAGGGCAATTGGCCCGTGTTTCATCTCTGCAGCAGGATACCCCTCCGCATGGATATATGATATTTCCTTCATTTTTAGCGCTCCTTCAAGGGCAATCGGGTAATTATAACCCCTTCCAAGAAATAGGAAGTTACTCCTCTTGTAGAATTTTCCTGCTATATCCCTGATTCTCTTATCTAGTTTCAACACCTTCTCTATCTTTGAAGGGAGCTCCGAGATTGCAGTAGCAATTTCTTTGCCATTTTCAAAGGAAAGTTGTCTTATTCTGCCAAGCAAGAGTGCCACCATTGAGAGCACCACGAGTTGTGATGTAAATGCTTTGGTTGACGCAACCCCAATCTCTGGACCTGCGTGTATATAAACTCCTCCATCTGTCTCCCTCGCAATACTACTACCAACTACATTGCATATACCCAGTGCAAGTGCTCCCTTTCTCTTTGCCTCCTTCACTGCGGCAAGTGTATCTGCGGTCTCTCCTGATTGACTGATTGCAAATACAACGGTGCTCTCATCAAGAACAGGACTTCTGTATCTAAATTCAGATGCATACTCAACCTCACAGGATATCCCTGCTGTATTCTCTATCATATACTCGCCGACCAGTGCAGCATGCCAGGCAGTTCCGCAGCCCGTAAGTATTATACGCTTTGCCTCACGGAGGGCATCAAGATTCCTGTCAAGTCCGTCAAGCCTTGCGGTTGCCTCTGTGAAATTAAGTCTTCCCCTTATTGAATTCCTTATTGTGTTGGGTTGCTCAAATATCTCTTTCAACATAAAATGGGAAAACCCGTCTTTTTCTATTTGATCAAGTGTCCAGGTAACCTCCTCAATCTTCGGAGTTATCTCCTCCTCATTAAGATTTATCACAGAGAATCCGTCGTCTGTTATCCTTGCAAGTTCCCCATCCTCAAGGTAGATAACCTCTCTTGTGTGGCGTATAATTGCGGAAACATCGGATGCAACAAAATACTCATTCTTTCCCTGTCCAATTACAAGGGGAGAGCCATTTCTTGCTACCACAACCTCTCTCTTCTTTTTATGCAATACTGCAATCCCATAAGTCCCCTCAAGCTTTGCGAGGGCAAATCTTACTGCCTGAAGAAGGTCTCCGGTATAGTATTCCTCCACGAGATGTGCAATCACCTCGGTATCTGTGGCAGTGCGGAAGGTATGTCCTCTTCTTGATAGAAACTCCCTCAGGGCATTGTAGTTCTCTATTATTCCGTTATGCACAACAGCAATTTCTTCTTTGCAATCTACATGGGGATGAGCATTTGCATCTGTGGGTTCTCCATGCGTCGCCCATCTCGTATGTGCTATACCGATTGTAGAGTGAATTTCTTTCAAAGAAAGGGATTTTTCGAGTTCGCTTATCCTGCCTGCCTTCTTTTGCACTATCAATTTTTCCTCTGACAGAACCGCAATACCAGCAGAGTCGTATCCCCTGTACTCCAGTCGTTTCAGCCCATCTATGAGTATTGGAGCCGCCTCTTTTTTACCTATATATCCGACAATACCACACACAGTAGTAAAATCAAAAATTAAAAATCAAAATGCAAAAATATAGCCACAGATTACACAGATTAAGATATAGTCATTAAGTAATTAGGTTATTAGGTAATTAAAATATTCAATCTTGGTGTTCTTTGTGCCCTTTGTGGTAAATTCTCTTTCTCCATTTCCTGCTTTCTCTCTTTCTCCTTTTGCCCTAACTAACCAACTAACAAACCAACAAACTATCCAACTAATATGCTTTTCGCCTTCTCAATCAGCGTCTTGCATATCTCTTTCCTTTTCGCCTCACATATAATTCTTACCACATCTTCTGTATTTGATTTTCTGATGTGGATGAAGGCATCTTCGTAATCCACTCTTATTCCATCCTCCCTTCTTATCTCTCCCTTTGGCAAAAGCCCCTCAAGCCTTTCAATTTCAATATCACCCTTCGCCTTGATCTTTTCCTTCATCATATAATATGACGGAAGCCTTTTTATAAGCTTCGATATGGGTTCTCTCTCATCTGCCATATATTCCAGAATAATTGATATCGCTGACAGTCCATCCCTCGTTGGATGCATATCGGGCCATATCACACCACCATTCCCCTCTCCGCCAAATACCGCCCTAACCTCCATCATCTTCTTCACCACATTTGCCTCTCCAACCTTCGTGCGTATAAGGTAATCCCCTGCAATATCATCTATCATCCTTGAGGTTGAAAGATTTGTCACCACCTTGCCCTTCTTTTTCCCCGAAATATACGAGAGCGCAAGAGCAAGGGTATATTCCTCCCCGGGGATGTCCCCCTTCTCTGTTATTACTGCAATTCTATCTCCATCCATGTCAGAAGCAAATCCTATATCAAAATCTCCTGACCCACAGGCATCAGCGATCTCGCCAAGATTTGTGGGTACAGGTTCAGGATTCCTGTTTGACTCAATAATCCTGACATCACATCCCAAAAGCGAGAGAAGTTTTTCTGCAGGTGTGGATAATGCACCGTGACAACCATCAAATATCACCTTGAATTGTCTCTTTTTTATCTTTTCAACATCTATAAGGCTGAAAATCCTGTCTATATGTCTTTTTACCCCATCTCTGTCATACTCCATTATCCCGACACGATCCCATAAAGCGAAACGGAACTCCTTGTTATTATAAATCTTATAAAGTGTCTTTACTTCATCCTCTGACAGGAAAAACCCTTTCTTGTTGTTGAACTTTATACCATTCCATTCAAGCGGATTATGGGATGCTGTTATAACGGCGCCTCCATCTTTTCCTAAGAGATGGGTATTGAGGAGGACTGTAGGGGTTGGGACGATACCAAGATTTATGACAGAGTTTCCTGTTGAAAGAAGTCCGCTTATAAAGGTGTTTAGTATAAGGTCACCGCTCCTGCGTGTGTCCCTTCCAACAACAATTCCCCCAGCCGATCCGTCAGCTGACGGATACGGGGCAATAAAACTACCGAATGAGAGACCAAGCTCAAGCGAGTTCTGAGGAAAGAAAGAGGAGTTTACCACCCCTCGCACACCGGAGACGCCAAAGATGAGGGTAGGCATTATAATTAGTTGAATGGTTGATTAGTTGAATGGTTGATTAGTTGGTTAGTTAATTAGTTGAATAGTTGATTTTAATAAATCGGTAAACGGATCACGAATAACGGTCTACGGACCACGGATACAGCCGATGAGCGGGGTCGAACCGCTGACCTGCGCATTACGAATGCGCTGCTCTACCATCTGAGCTACATCGGCAATCTCTTTTTTCGGACGCAGATTTACCCCGTTAAATAGAGGCGTTATAGAAATATCACTCTGGCGTTTATTTTTGAGTTATTTAACGGGGTGAACGCAGATTTCGCTGATTTATTTATTCCAAATTGTAGGCACAAATTCAATTTGTGCTATAGTAGATTTGCACGATTTGAAATCGTGTCTACAAAGTCTTGCACGGTTAAAACCGTACCCTACATATTTAGGAATTAAACTGATTATTAAATAGATTTTAGTATTTTTCACCACAAAGGGCACAAAGAACACCAAGAACAAGGAAAAAGGATAAAGGTTAAAGGATAAAGTATCTAATGACTTAATGACCCAGTGACCTAATTACCTAATGACCTGATAGCGTAATTGCCCGATAGCCGTCTTCCCCAATGGTGGCGAGAGACGGAATCGAACCGTCGACACCTGGATTTTCAGTCCAGTGCTCTACCAACTGAGCTATCTCGCCATTGGTATGCCAATTATATCATAAAAAAAAGGAAAAGTCAAGGAAATTTTTCACCGCACCCCGCTAACGGCAGTGTAGAGAGCACTGCGAAAAAGATAAAAGAAAAATGGGGGTCTTTGGATCTGTCTGAAGATAAGGTCTTGGGCAACCAAAAGAAAAGGAGGGGACAAGCCCCTCCCTTCTCTGCTTATTTAATACATCTGCCGCATTTAGACGAGTTATCTGAACATTACGAGTTTTCTCGTTCCTGCGAAATCACACTTTCCGGACTCTGTTTTAACATCCATTCTGCAGAAGTAAATTCCAGAGGCAATTTTGTTACCCCTGTCGTCTTTTCCGTTCCAGTAGGCATTATAGTGGCCTGCTTTCTGTTGCTCGTCTACCAGTGTGGCTATCCTCTCTCCCAGGATATTATAGATACCTATTGTTACCTTTCCTGTCTTTGGTAACTGATACCTGATTGTAGTTCCGGAACCAAAGGGGTTTGGATAATTCTGAGAGAGTGCATAGACCTTTGGTAGATTCCCCTCTTCCTCTTCTATTCCAACAAGGATATCTCCAAGAGCGCGAGGCATAATCTCGTACCCACTCCAGTAGGGCGAGTCTGAATCGTATTGTGTCACAACTCCAACCACATCAAAGGCTCCTGTGGGGGCAGTGGTCCCATCGATATCTGTATCCTTATCTATTCTCATAGTGCAGCTTCCCGTGGCCTCCGTGATAGTTATATTCGCATTCGATCCCGCGCCCGGGAAAGCATCCGTTGTTGTAATACTGTCTATCTTAACCAATCTCCCCTCATATTGTTCACCCACCGTATCCGCTAAGTCAGCACAGGTTATAGTAAGTGTATCGTATGGAGCGCTTTCATTCAGGACATTAAACGAGGTAATGTCTGTAAGTTCCGTCAATCCATTGTACTTACCAACAGTTCCAGTAAGTGTAACCTCATTACCGATACTTACAGAGCCGGTAAATGTAGCATCATAGACTGCAAGACCTGCTGCAAAATCCTGGATATATGAGGGACCGTAACTACCAAATTCGTTCGCAACTGTGACCACACCTTTTGCCGTAACGACCTCTCCATCCTGTAAGGATACACCATTCTCGTCATCGTTGGCAGCGATTGCCCATATGAGGGAACCAAAGAGCTCGGGGGGCACGGAAAAGGTGTTTTCCGCATCACTCAGAGTGATGAAGTGGTTCTGCTGATAACCAAGCTCATTATCCAAACCATTTACACCATATTTATGCTCTATGCGCTTTGAACTACCCATCAGAAAGAGGATGCCAACTGTGTAGATGCTGTCTCCTGGAACTTCGTCAGGAGCTACACCATCGTCTTTCATCTGTAGTTCGGGTGGATAGGTTGCAAGGTCCCACACCCACTGTAACGGTGGAACAGAACCCGCAATATACATACTATCTATACTGTAGACTGTATCCACGGCACCCTCGGCATACCAGTATCCCTGTTCTGCAATAGCATAGAATACAGGTTTCAAATCCACTCTGAATATCGCAGTAACTTCTTGCATCAGTACATCCTCAGGACCTATATCGTTGAAATACCTTAGGGGAATTATCTGAAAACCTGATGTATCAGGGTCGTAGTCTACTACCCTGTTGTCGCCAGATTCCCATGTTCCGTCATAGGGTTCGCCGTCATCCCAGTCCGCTGCGAGAACGAGGTTGTACTTGTAGTTTATGCTTGAGTGTCTCGGCATATTGAATGTGACTGATAGAGAACTTAAGAGAGATAAAAATCTCTTTAGTTCCCTGTTGAAAAAAGAAATAAGAATGTAATTGTTAAACTGTAGGGACAACCCTCGTGGTTGTCCGTCTCGGACAGGGACACCGTGCCTACCGGCAGGAGTCCTGTCCCTACATGCTCTATTGACACTGATTTGCACGAATTGAATTCGTGCCTACAAGAATTATTTCTTTTAATTTATCTGGAGTATTATCGCGGCTGGAAAGTCGCTCCTACAATTACCTAATTACTCAATAACCTAATGACCAATGCCTGATGCCTAATGACCAATTACTTCGCTGTTAGCTCCTTTGATCTCTTGTCAGCAATTCTCAGGGGCTCTGGAATCCTTCTATCCCTTACACAGCTTATAATTACCTTAACTGCATCTTCCAGGGAGATGAGATTGCCCGGCGAGACAAAGATGGGTTTGACCCCTGTCCTTGTCCTCAAAACATACCCAACTACCCTCCCCCTGTAAGAGAGGGTAGATGCATTGCCTTTCTCTATACCCGGCTCTTTATATTCGCCGACGAGTCTTGATTTGGCACACCCTATGGTGGGTTTTGCAAATATCACCCCTATATGTGAGGCAAGCCCCATACTCCTTGGATGCGCTATCCCCTGCCCATCACATATTATAATATCTGGCTCAATCTCAAGTGAAAGGAGGGGATTCATTATAACAGGTATCTCTCTAAATGAAAGGAATCCCGGTATATAAGGGTAGGTAACCCTGCGAAAGGCTTTTTTTTCTTCAAGCAGTTCAAGTTGTGGATAAGAGAACACACCACAGGCAGCGTAAGCAATCCCATTTCTAAATGCGACATCCACGCCGGCAACGGTCTCAGGCCAGTTTGAGGAATGTTTCACACATTCCAGGACTACCCTCCCCCGCAATTCGTCCTGAATCTTTCTCGCCTCCTCTACGGAGACATCAAATGGGTGGGTGAAGATGATTTGCATTGCAAAATGCAAATTGCAAATATTAAAATGAAAAATTTGGAAAGCAAGCCAAGGACACAAAGATTGTAGTCGAGACGTCGTCGTGTCATTGCGTCTTAGCGTCGTTGCGTCAATTACTTAATTACGTAATAACCCAATAACCTAATTACCTGCGTCGGGAGGTCGCTCCCACCACATTTCACATTACACATTTAACATTTCACTCCATCGGAATTTTCACGCCTTTCTTCTCAGCCGTCTCAATTGCGAGGGGGTATCCTGCATCTGCATGCCTTGCTATGCCCAGGCCGGGGTCGTTTGTCAAAACCCTTTCAAGTCTTGCGTCCATCTCCTCTGTTCCATCGGCACATATAACCTGCCCTGCATGGATTGATAGTCCTATGCCTACCCCCCCTCCATGATGGACAGAGACCCAGGTTGCACCGGATGCAGTATTTAAGAGTGCATTAAGGATGGGCCAGTCTGCAATTGCATCAGAACCATCCCTCATACCCTCTGTCTCTCTATATGGTGACGCAACAGAGCCTGTATCAAGGTGGTCCCTTCCAATCACAACAGGCGCAGAAATCTCGCCCTTTCTCACCATATCATTTATTATGAGTCCAAATCTCGCCCTCTCCCCGTAACCAAGCCAGCATATCCTTGCAGGCAGACCCTGAAATGACACCTTCTCCCTTGCAAGCCTTATCCATCTTGTAAGCGGTTCGTCATCCTTGAACTCCCTTAACACAACTTCGTCAAGTTTATATATATCCTCTTTATTACCTGAAAGCGCAACCCATCTGAACGGGCCCTTACCAACACAGAACAGTGGCCTGATATATTCTATGACAAACCCGGGGATATTGAACGCATCATCTACCCCTGCCTTCTTTGCCTGTCCCCTTATATTATTTCCGTAGTCAAATGCAACCGCCCCTCTCTTCTGCATCTCAAGCATAGCAGACATCTGGCGGGCAATGGATTCGTATGAGCGTTTTATATACTCCTTTGGATTTCCCTTTCGAAGCAGGAGCGCATCTTCATAACTCATCCCGCCCGGCACATATCCGTTCAGTTCATCATGAGCAGATGTCTGGTCTGTAAGTGCATCAGGTATTATACCCCGCCTCAAAATCTCAGGATGGGTATCAGATGCATTGCCAACAAGCCCGACAGATAGTGGTCTTTTCTCTTTTTTTGCCTCCATCACAAGTTTTATCGCCTCATCAAGTGAATCTGTCATCGTGTCACAGAAACCCTGTTTTATTCTTCTTTTAATTCTCCTTCCGTCAACCTCAACATCAAGTATTATCCCCTCATTCATAGTAACAGCAAGCGGTTGTGCACCTGACATACCCCCCATACCGGCAGTAAGGATGAATTTTCCGCGAAGGCTCCCGCCAAAGTGCTTCTTTGCACAGGCAGAAAGTGTCTCATATGTGCCCTGTAGTATCCCCTGTGTGCCTATGTATATCCACGAACCTGCAGTCATCTGTCCGTACATAATAAGACCCATTGCCTCCAGTTTTCTAAAATAATCCCAGTTTGCCCAGTTTGGAACAAGAAGAGAGTTGGCAATAAGTACCCTCGGTGCATATCTGAATGTCTTAAAAATACCAACAGGCTTCCCTGATTGCACAAGCAGTGTCTCGTCCTCTCTGAGTTCCTTCAGGGACTTCACTATGGCATCAAAGCAATCCCAGTTCCTTGCTGCCTTGCCACATCCTCCATAGACGATGAGTTCCTCGGGGATTTCTGCAATATCTGGCGATAGATTATTCATAAGACACCGGAAAGGCGCCTCCATCTGCCAGTTCTTGCAGTGGAGTTTAGTTCCGGTTGGTGGTATAATAGTCATATTTTAGATTACAGATTGTAGATTGTAGTATTATTTACCATAAAGGGCACAAAGTTCACAAAGATTGAAGATTAGAAGATTTTTCACCACCAAGGCACGAAGACACAAAGAGCAGATTTTAGATTACAGATTGAAGATTGTAGTTAGAATCGTGGTTGACACAGCTGTGTCGCCATCGGGAGGTAACTCCCGACGGCACGAAATTTCTTACTCTTTGTGTCCTTTGTGAACTTTGTGGTAAATTGTGCTAGCACGGTTAAAACCGTGCCCTACAACACAACGGGCATGAGGAGATATATTATCTCTTCTCCCTCAGCCTGCTTCTCGGGAAGGAATATGCCTGCATGCACACCATCCTTCAACAGCAGCTTTACATTCTCTGTCTCTATCCTTGAAAGAATCTCAGAGAGATAGGTGATATTGTAACCGACATCAAACTCCTCCCCTTCATATTTACAATCAAGTTCTTCGTTTGATTCACCCACCTCTGACACCGCCCTCACAGACACCTTGTCCGGGGATATTCGCAACTTCACCATTCTGGTGAGTGGATCCGACATAACATTTGCCCTCTTCAGGGCACTAGCAAACTCTGCCTTGTTGATGAGGACTATCCGGGTGTTATCCTGAGGGATAACCCCCTCATAATCAGGGAACTCCCCCTCAACCAGCCTTGATGCAAAAACAGTATTTTCTGTAGAGAAACCTATCGTTTGTTCTTCTATTCTGATTTCTACATTGCCCGCGAGCCTGCTGGCAAATCTTGCTGCCTTCTCACTTATGATTGCGCTCTGATCCAAATTGAACTCTCCTTTCTTCTCTACGAAGGCAAGTCTGTGCCCATCCGTAGCAACCATGCGTAAATAATCCTTCTTCACATCAAGAAGCACCCCCTGTGGAGCAGGTGAGTATGTCTCTTTTGACACGGCAAATACGGTAAGATCAATAATTCTTCTCAGAAGTTCGCCATCAAGTATAAATTTTATCCCTTCCTTCACGCTGATAATTGCCGGATACTCATCCCTCGGTATTGATTGGAGTTTATAGTTCCCTTTTCCAGATTTAATTGACACTGCTGTCTCTCCGCTTTCAACCTTCACCTCACCTTCTGGTAACTCTCTCACTATATCGTAAAATCTCCTTCCCGGCATAGTGGTCTCGCCATCTTTTTCAACTGCTGCATCACCAATCGCAGTCACAGCCATCTCTGTGTCCTGTCCTGTTATATAGACCCTGCCTGCCTTTGCTTCTACAAGCACATTGGAGTATACAGGGATACTACTCCTCTCCGGCACCACAGGATGAACAGAATAGAGCATATTCATCAATTCTTTTCTGTCAAACTTTATCCTCATAAGACCTCCAGGTTATAATTGAAGATTGACAATTGACGATTGAAGATTACAGATTGTAGTATTATTTACCACAAAGGGCACAAAGTTCACAAAGAAATGAATAGTTGTCATTGTGTCTTAGCGTCAATAACATAATTACTCAATTACTTAATGACCTGTGTCAGGAGGGATACCAAAGGTCGCCGTAAGGCAACTCCTGACACCACAGGAATAATCCCCAGATTGTACGGGCGAACGGCTGTTCGCCCCTACGCTTTACGCCTTCCGATAACTGATTACTGATAACCGATCACCATATTCTTTGTGTCTTCGTGGTAAGTCTTTCTTCTCATTATAACATAAAAAATACAAAAATGCAAGTATTTTTTTATACCACCACTGATGCACAAAGACACCACTTAGAATGCCCAATGACTATTGACAATTGACTATTGACTATGTAACCACTTCCTTTTTATGTACGAGATTGCCTCCTCCTTTGTCTTTATATTGCCAAGCGTCCTTTCTTCCTCCACCATAGAGAGAATCTCGCCAAATATGATGCCGGGTGTAAGTCCAAGCGCTATCAGATCATCACCCGTTATAAGTCTCTTCTTCATCTTCTCTTTTTTCGTCATGACCTCTGTCGCATCCCTGACTATCCGCTGAAGCCCGTCACCAATACAACCTGCGGATGCTACCGCATCGGAGAGAGCAAGGAGAAGAAGCCCGGGTGTGTCCCTGCCGCATACCGATACGAGCCTTACGATTGCCCTTCTGGTATAATATGGATCGGAGGCAAGGAGATGAGGCCTCATATGATATCTTATTAGCGTTGTAATAATGGATATCTCCTCGTTAGAGAGTCTCAATCCACCTTTCACTATATCTACCCCCACCTTCTCATGCCCGTAAAAGTGCACTCTCCCATCTGTAACCTCGTATGTTTGTGGCTTGCCTATATCGTGGAGAAGGCAGGAGAGTTTCAATACTGCTCTGTTATTTTTATAGTACTCCCTGAATATCTCGGGGTGCGGTAGAGAATCTATTTTCAGTTCTTCAAGCGCCCTGACTGTATTTATGGAGTGATGAACAAGATCACCGTAAGGTTTATTCTGTGGCACACCTTCAAGGGAGGAGAACCCGGGGATTACCTCACAAAGCACCCCCATATCTGCCATCTCCTTCAGGGTATGCCAGGAACTCTCTGCCTCTCCGTCGGCTGACGGATCAAGGATGAAGAAGACCTCGGTCTTTATCCTCTCTTTTGCAATATCTTTCAGTAGATATGCAACCCTTGCAATCGTATATCTGGTTTTTTTCTCTATAGAAAATCCGTAGAGACTCTTGAATCTGAAAGCACGGAGCACTCTCAAGGCGTCATCGCTCAAGTTCTCTTCCCTTACCGCCCTGATTATCCCCTTTCTCAGATCTGCTCTACCGCCAAACGGGTCTATAATTCGAGATGATGGCAGTCTCATAGCCATAGAATTTATGGTGAAGTCCCTTCTTGCAAGGTCGCTCTCTATACTAATTCCGCCATTGAAATCAAATATGAGATCCCCAAGCACAACCCTCGCTTCATCCCTCGCCTCGTCAAGCAATATAAACCTTCCACCCTTTCTTCTCTGGAAGTATCGGGCAAATTCTACTCCGTTGCCTATAACAAACACATCAAGGTCCTTTGTCTCCCTTCCGAGCAGAAGATCCCGTATTGTGCCACCAACGAGGTAGACCGCTCTCTCTATATAGAGGTCAGATAAGGACGATATTATATCCCTTATGTTATTGGTTAACTTGATAGGCATTTTATGATTGCAGATTTTAGATTGTGGGCGAATGGCAATTCGCCCCTACGGGATTGTTCACCACAAAGTCCACAAAGATTGCTAATTTTGTATTGCTAATTGATAATTGAATATTTTAATTACCCAATGCCGTCTTATCGCGACCGGGACAGGCTGTGCAAAAAGTCAAATTACAACATGGTAGTCGCAACTTTTAAGTTGCGCAAATTGAATCCAGAACAGCATCTTCTATTCGCAGACTGAAGTCTGCGGCTACCAGATCCCTACTTTTTGCACAACCACTAAAGATTGCGGCTACC
>DAOUSS010000267.1 GCA_030627085.1 Candidatus Stahliibacteriota bacterium
AGAAAGAGCAGAAAAATATTTTGATGAGAGCAAAGTAATAGAAAAGGAAATAAGAATTATTAATGAGCTATTAAGTCCAACTGATAGGAAATGAAAAATATATTTGTTACAGGGTGCACATGCAGGACTGGTGTTGGTCAACATTTAGTTAAGGAACTTGCTGGTAAGGGAGATTTTTTGATTACTTGTTTAGTAAGACAGACGAGCAATATTGATTGGATTGATAAAATACAAAATACACGAGTAATATATAGCAATTTAGATGACATTAATTCTTTAGTTAAATATATGCAAATGCAAGAAGTAGATATTGTGATTAATATTGCTGGTATAAGAAAAGCATTAAATGTAATAGAGGCTATGAAAATAGCTGGTGTTAAAAAAGGAATTTTTGTTAATACCACAGGAGTATTTTCAAAGTTTAGAATGGCGTCAGAAGAATATAAAATTATTGAACCAAAGATGTTGGGGGAACTTCAAAATAACGGTGTAAAATTTGCCATTATTAGACCGACAATGATTTATGGCAATGGAAAGGATCACAATGTGCGTAAGTTTGCTTTATATTTGAACAGACATTCTCTTTTTCCAATCTTTGGGAATGGATCTGCATTAATTCAGCCTGTTTATTATAAGGATGTTGCTAAAGCTTTGGTTGCTCTGGTGGAAAACGAGCAATGCTGGGGAAAGGCATATAATATATCTGGTGGTACAGCAATTACCTATAGGCGATTTATAGAGACAATTGTGGAAGCTCTTGGAGAAAAAGTTAAGTTTATACATCTTCCCTTGCAGCCCACTGTTTATATTGTATCGATTTTGAATAAAGTTCTTCGGAGCTTTCCTCTTAAAACTGAGCAAATTTTACGGACTACTGAGGATAGAGCCTTTGATTATGCTGATGCAAAAAATTGTTTTGGTTACAATCCAATAAGTTTTGAAGAAGGAATAAAGTTAGAGATAGAAGAACTTAAAAGAGATGGGTATTTAAGATGAATGCAAGTTTTGGAAAAAAAGTATATTTCCTTGCCAAGAGAATACTTGATATAATTGTATCTTTATGTGGTCTAATAATTCTTTCTCCACTTATTGCCGTTGTTGCCTTGATTATTAAATTAGATTCACCGGGGCCTGCTATTTTTACCCAGAAAAGAATAGGTAAAGATAATCAAATTTTTATCATTCATAAGTTTCGAACAATGAAAATAGATACCCCCGATATCGCAAAGACCGATTTATTGAATAAGGGTGTTGATCCATATATAACCCGTGTTGGCACTTTTTTAAGAAAAAGCTTGATAGACGAAATACCACAACTGATAAATGTATTGAAGGGAGATATGTCGCTTGTAGGTCCACGGCCAGCACTATATAACCAATATGATTTAATAAAAATGAGAACAGAAAAAGGAGTTCACAAGTTAAAGCCAGGAATGACGGGATGGGCAGTATTAGAAGGCGGCGAAGACCTTGAATTGGCAGAGAAAGTTGAAGCAGATACGTATTATGTGAAGAGTATGTCTTTTAGATTAGACTTAAAGATTATAATGTTAACATTTACTGTGTTATTTAGAAAGAAAGGGATTTATTAGATGAAGATATTTTTTGGAAATTTGAGCTTGGTGTGCTAAAGTTAATGATGTGAATGAAGAGAAACTTATGCAAGTTATCAGGGAAATTAGGAGATGACTATTTTAAGAAAATTACTGAGAAATAAAAGTGTACTGTTCTCTTTTTTTGAGAAGTTAGTGATAGATGTAATTTTATTTAATTTATCTACTTTGATTGCCGTATGGGTAAGGTTTGATTACTCTCTCAAAATGTCGTACGTCCATATGGATGATCCTATTGGTATTTTGGAAAATGTTATATTTGTTATATTTGTGTTTGCATTCAAGCTGCCTACGCAAATGTGGGGATTTGCAAGCATAAAAGAGATATCCGATGTAGCATTTGCTATTACGCTTACAAAGATTGCATCAGGAGCATTTTTGTATATTTTCAGGTCCAAAATTATGTGGTCCCGCGGGGCATATCTTATATCCTGGATTGTTGCAGTGCTTCTCCTTACCGGGGGAAGGTTTTTTGTAAGGATAATCAGGGAAAAAAGAAATGTAAATTCAAAGGCCGACTCGGGGAGAAGAGAAAAAAGTGTCCTCATTATTGGCGCAGGTGATGCAGGAGAAAAAGTAATAAGAGAGATTGTAGCACATCCTGAATTAAATTATAGAATTGTCGGGATTTTAGATGATGACGAACGGAAAAAAGGCGGCAAAATTCATGGCTACACAGTATTCGGTGTGATAGATCGTTTGCCATATATCGCTAACGAAATGCGTGTTGATATTGTTCTTATTGCTATCCCATCTGCATCAAAAGAATTACCTCAGTAACCGCGACTTCACGCATATTGTCGCCAATACGGGCAACTTTCATAGTCTGCGAATCTGCCCA
>DAOUSS010000219.1 GCA_030627085.1 Candidatus Stahliibacteriota bacterium
GTTTTCTCTGTGGTCTTCTGTCTAGCTTTATAGTCCTCTATTGCCTTCTTCACCCCATCCTCTGCAAGAACGGAACAATGGATTTTCTCCTCTGGAAGTCCGCCGAGTGTATCTATTATCCTTTTATTTGTTATTTCGAGAGCCTCATTGATCGTTTTTCCCTTTATCAATTCAGTGAGCACAGAAGAAGAAGCAATAGCAGCAGCACAGCCAAAGGTCTGGAATTTTACATCCACTATTCTCTCGTCTTTCACCTTTATGTACAGCTCCATAATGTCACCGCACACGGGCGATGTCACCCTCCCAACTCCATCAGCATCTTCAATCACTCCTACATTCCTCGGATTTCTAAAATGTTCCAATAACGTTTCTGTGTATTTCATAATTATTCTGTGTCAAGAGGTAACTCCTGACACCACGGCTTCGGTAACTCCCTGCCTGACGGCAGGCAGGCTGACACCACGGGTTAAATACTCTTTTATTATATCATAAAAACTAACCAATGTCAAGAAAAAAGTATGGAAGCTATCAGGCTATCGAGCTATTAGGCTATCAAGTAACTAAGTTATTGAGTTATTAGGTTATTGGGTTACTAAGTTATTGAGTTATTAAGTTATTGTGGGAGCGACCACCGCTTTTAGCGGGAAATTTGTGCCTACATGTAGGCACGGTTTTTAACCGTGCGAAAATCAAATTTATCCCTGCCTGCAGGTTCTCCACTTCTCCCTATTCACCCTTTCTCCTTATGGATTTTTTACTATGAATTAACTAATTATGGAATTGTCACCGTAGTGCGATGAGGATGGATAGAACGCCTATGGCGAAGCAATAGTATGAAAAAGGTCTCAGGGTAGCCTTCTTCAAAAATGCAAGGAGGAATCTTATGGCTAAAAGGCTGGATAAAAAGGAGATGAGTGTGCCTGCAAGCAGAGGAAGAGTGACGGAATTCGCTTTCACACTGGATATCTCTAAGACCGTTGCGCCCAGAATTGCAGGGATGGCAAGCAAAAATGAAAAATTTGCCGACTTAGTTCTGCTAAACCCCAAAAATGTTCCTGTGCTTATAGTGGTGCCTGACCTCGAAACACCCGGTAATATTGCTATTGCCTGTCCAATACCTATCAAAATTGCATCCCAAAATCGCATATTGCTTTTTTTCTTCTTCATAAAACCTGATATAAAGAGGATTATTCCTGTAAATATGAGGCATATTCCGATAATCAACGGAGAATCGAATATGCCCTCAATATGAGGGAACAGGAGAAGTCCGAAAATTACAGCGGGTATGCTTCCCAATATCAGAAACCATAAAAGTTTCAGATACTTTGTGTCCCTTTTAAATGGGGAAAGGATTATACGGGTGATATCTTCTCTGAAGTAAACGACAAGTGCAAGTAGTGTGCCTGCATGCATCATAGTGGCCATAAGTGCCCCTTCCTCAAAGCCCAGAAATCCTCCAAGCAGAGCAAGATGCCCTGAACTTGAGACAGGGAGAAACTCTGTTGCTCCCTGTACTATTCCCAATATGACCGCTTTCAGAATATCCATTATTGGAAAAAGTTAATAAGTTATTGGGTTATTAAGTTATTAGGTAATTAGGTAATTGAGTCATTAAGTCATTTGGTAATTGGGTAATTTATTCCTTTAACCTTTTTCCTTTTATCGCGACTGAGAAGTCGCTCCTACAATATTACAATCCGTAACCTTAGTGCCTTTGTGTCTTCGTGGTGAATAACACTACAATCTACAATCTAAAATCCACAATCTTCAACCTCTCTGTGTCCTTTCCGTTAGCTAACGGACTTTGTGGCAGGAGTAGGGCACGGTTTCAACCGTGCTAAAATTAAATTTATTCCTGCCCGCAGGTTCTCCACTTCTTCCTGTTCTCCCTTTCTCCTTACTACTAATTACTCGGTGGTTTCAGTGTTTTAAAGTCCCTTGTATATATCTTGCCAATCATTATATCACATCTTTTTGCCTTTGTCAATAAAATTTTGTAAGGATGATGTTTAGTCTATCACCCAGTTTCGATCGTTATAAAGTAACATGCAAAATCATCTGGGACGATGGAAGAAAATGGAGTAGAGAAACAAGAGAGATAACAAGGATATCAAAAATTAAGGGTGTGATAAAACAATAGGGGGTGTCAAACTCAACACCCCCTATTTAACCAATCTCTACCATGGTTCTACTTCATCAGCACGAGCTTCTTTGTCAACTCATAGTTATTGGTCACAAGCCTTGCGAAGTATATGCCAGATGGAAGATTCTTGCTATCCAACCTTATGGTATGATAACCCGCCTCAAGCCTACCATCCACAAGTGTCTTTACTTCTCTGCCAGATACATCGTAAATCCTGAGCGAGACCTTCTCTTCTCTCGGAATACCAAATCTTATAGTCATATCATTCCTCGCTGGATTTGGATAAAGGGATAGAGAATGAACCAAAGGGATATTGCTATACGCACTCTGCGAGCCACCATCTCCATCCGTTATGTAATACCCATTTGACACAAACACAAAGTCCCTTACCCATCCAGGTTCCAGTTTTGGAGGAACAGTAAATTCAAATCTAATAGTATCTCCTGGCAAAAGCTCTTCATAATCTTGATCACTTACCAGTAATTTTTGTTCTACTTCCCCATACTTAGAATGGATAGATGAGGTAAGAGAGCAGGGTTCTACAGTAAATAGATCAGTAAGCGGATCATCGATACGTTTTACAAGATTCACGTAGTCCAAAGGATGATAGGAACTCCACTTCAAGGTAAGAGTAAGAGAATCGGTAACCCCGTTAGCCAACGGGGATGTGTCGACTGGGAGATATAATAATTGTGTCGAGAAATTCTCACGAGGACTCATCTAAAGTGCTTCCATATTATTCCCACTAACTGATAATCCACCAGGCTCTTCTTTTTCTTCCACAGATAGAGCAATTATTTCTCCTCTCTGCGGGAACTCAATCATTAGAGAGTCTCCACTGTCACCCAAAAAGACCTTATTGTCTCGTTCTTTTATAAGCTCCAAAATATCTGGACGGCGGTTTCCCTCTTTATCAA
>DAOUSS010000138.1 GCA_030627085.1 Candidatus Stahliibacteriota bacterium
AACTCGGAAGGGCATTTGGAAAGGCAGGTATAATATCTCCCGCACTTGGAAGCTGGCTTCCGAACATAATATTTGCTGTTGCTGGGGCTATGTTGATAATAGATAATATGAGGAGATAACCGAGAGAGAAGAGGGTAGGGCGTAGAGCGTAAAGCATAGGGCGTAGGGAGTGAGGAGTATGTAGTAGGCAGTATGCAGTAAGCAGTATGGATTAGGGATTTTTGATGTTTAAGGAGAATCTATGGAAAATGACAGATATGCTGTAGATATAATAGCCAAAAAGAGGGATGCGAAAGTTCTTTCCCAAAAGGAGATTGATTACTTTGTGAGAGGAATTGTATCTGGAAAGATCCCGGACTACCAGACATCTGCCCTCTTAATGGCAATATTCCTGAATGGGATGGATATGGATGAAACTCTGGCACTCACAAAAAGTATGATAAAGAGTGGCGAAAGACTCAATCTTCCCAAGTCAAGACCAAGATTTGATAAACACTCTACCGGTGGTGTTGGTGACAAGGTTTCACTTATTCTTGCACCACTGGTAGCATCCTGTGGTATTGCAGTCCCTATGCTATCTGGAAGGTCCCTCGGCCATACAGGGGGAACCCTAAACAAACTCGAATCCATACCTGGTATGAAGGTCTGTCTTTCCGTAGAGGAGATAGAGAAAGGAGTAAAAGATATTGGGATGGTGATTGCGGGGCAGACAGAGAAGATAGCCCCCGTTGACAGGAAAATCTATCACCTCAGAGATGAAACGGGAACTGTGGAATCAATTCCTCTTATAACTTCAAGTATACTGTCGAAGAAAGTTTTAGAGGATATCACTGGGCTTATCCTGGATGTAAAAGTGGGCAAGGGTGCGTTTATGAAGACGATGGAAAACGCAAGGGCACTTGCGGAATCGATAACGAAGGTTGCTAAAGAGATGGGGATAAAGATAAAGGCATTTATAACCAATATGAATGTGCCTCTTGGAAATGCAGTTGGTACAGGAGTTGAGGTATATGAGACCCTGAAGATATTGAAGGGAGAGGAATACCCGCTTGATTTAATGGAGATAACCCTCGCATTGTCACGGGCTATAATCGACCTCGCAGGATTTAAAGAGATTAATCTTGCAGAGAAAATAAGGGATGGAAGCGTATTCAAAAAATTCCGGGAGTTTACAAAATTCCAGGGGGGTGATGTCTCATATCTTGATACTCCTGAAAAACTGATAGAAGATTGCTTGAGAGAGGAGATAGTAGCGGATAAGGGTGCCTTTGTAGTTGGAATGGATACTGAGAGAATAGGAAAAATCGCCGTGAATATAGAGAAGGTGTCTCCCGGGATTATATTCCATAAAAAGGTAGGGGACTGGGTAGATAAAGGAGACCCTCTTGCTACGGTATTCTGGAAGAGGGACATTGAACATAACCCTGAACTACAGGGTAATTTTGCACATTATATCCAGAATGTCAAAGATGCCATTTTCTCAGCTTATGAATTTGGACCTGATGCGTTGCCAAGAGAAAAGATGATTATAGAGAGATTGTGAAGTATTTGAAGGGTGATTATGAAAGTTCTTGGGATAGATGAGGCTGGAAGAGGACCTGCTGTAGGTCCGATGATTATGGCGGGTGTCCTATATGACGAAAAAATGGATGAGGCACTCACAAAAATGGGTATCCGAGACTCAAAGAGATTAACATCAAAAAGGCGTGAATCACTTGAAATGAGAATAAAAAAGAGCGTAGAGAGGTACTGGATTGTTGAAGTTCCTGTCTCACTTATAGATAGAAAGAACCTTAACACACTTGAGATAGAGTCTACTGCCTCTATAATAAATGAAGCAGATGCGGATAGGGTCTTTCTGGATGCGCCAGTAGCAGGCAGTGGAATAGATAAATACATAAAGAGGGTTAGAGAGATTGCCCGAAAGGAAACAGCAATTACGGCAGAGAACCATGCAGATGATATATATCCCTGTGTAAGTGCAGCATCCATACTTGCAAAGGTTGAGAGGGATAGGATAATTAAAAAGTTACAGGAGAGATATGGTGATTTTGGTTCTGGCTATCCCGGGGATGATAGAACGCAGAAGTTTATATCAGAATGGCATAGATTCCCTGATATAGTGCGTAAGAGGTGGTCTCCGGTAAGAGAAGCTATGGTGAGAAGGGGCAGGATTATGATATTGGGTGAGAAGGATACAGGCAAGACAGAACTTGCAAGGCAACTTGTGAATATCGGAATAGATAAAGGTATGGAAGTTGGTGTATTGGACCTCGATCCGGGACAATCACATATAGGAAAACCCGGCACACTTGGCTTCGGTATAGCCTGTAGAAAGATAAGGCGTCTTGAACAGATAACCCCTCTGGTGGCGTATTCAATCTTCAGTCTGTCTCCAAATGGATGCGAGGAGAGAATACTACAAAGGATAGAATGGATGATGGAAAGAATCCCACAGGTTGATTTACTCATCGTTGACACCTCTGGATACACTAAAAATATGGATTTCAAGAAAGAGAAGATAAGACTTGTAAATCCTGATAGTGTAGTCTTTCTGGAGCGCAAAAACGAGTTAGAGTTCCTTAAAAAAGGGTTGGAATCAAGAATCTATTCAGTGCCGGTGTACGAGGATGTGAGAAAAAAATCAGACAGAAAAAGGAAGGTATTTAGACAGAAAATGGGCGGGTAGATTATCGCTTGAAAATTCTTATAATGTCGTTCATCGTTACATACAGCATAAGGAACATTATAAGTGTAAAACCTATCATCTGTATAATGGAGGAAATCCTCTCTGATGGACGCCTCCGACTTATTTTCTCTATAAGAATGATTAGAAGGTGACCACCATCAAGTGGCGGAAATGGGACGAGATTCAGAATCCCGAGTTGACAGGAGAGAAATGCTATAAATGAGAGGAAAGATGCAAGTCCCCAGGATAGAGATTGCCCTGCAAATTGCATAATTGCTAATGGACCTCCAAGGTGCCTTGGAGACACCTCTCTTCTAACAAGCTGTTTGAGGAATGAAGCAGTAAGCCATATTGTCAGCCCAGTATCCTTGAAACCCTGATAGAACGAATATAATCCCAGTTTCTTTCTCTTCGTATGCACTGCGACCCCTATCATCCCAATCTTCTTTACCTCGTTATCAACGATCATCTCTTTCTCCTCTGGAATCACAGTGGTTGTCAGTGTATCTTCTCCCCGCAGAACTACAATCTCTAAGGTATCCCCCGGGCTTCTCCGGATGATGTCCACCATAGTTTCCCACTCATTAATCTCTGTGTTATCAATCTGAATTACCCTGTCCTCTCTTTTAAGTCCTGCATTATACGCAGGACTATTCCTTTCAACATCACCCAACAGGGATGAGATGAAGGGGATAATACTGTCAGTATACGCAGCCGGAATGGTGAGAGTAAGTGTGTCATCATTTCTGAGGAGCATCAGTACATTGTCGCTATCTCTATCCACTCTACTCTCTATCTCCCACCAGTCAAATACAGAAACGCCATTTATAGATAGTATCTTGTCATATTTTTTTAGTCCTGTGGTTTTTGGTGCAGTTTGTACTATTGTTGTATCTATTGTACCTATTCCAAGAAAGAGATTGATGCAGGAGTAAAATACCACAGCAAGAATAAGATTAAATAGAGGGCCAGAGAATACAACCCTTGCCTTTATTCCGGGTGGTTTTGACAAAAATTCCATCTCACTGCCCGTTGCAGTTGCTGGCTCTTCACCCGCCATCTTGACATAACCCCCAAAGGGTATAAGCCTCACACTGTATTTCGTTTCCCCACTTTCCCAGCCAAAAAGTCTGGGCCCAAATCCAAGTGAGAACTCTGGCACTCCAATTCCTGAACGCTTTGCAACCAGGAAATGTCCAAATTCGTGCGATACGATAAGTATGGAAAGTGCTATTATAGCACCTACAATATTTAGTAAGATACCCATTATGCCTTATCTATACCATCTATAAGTTCAATACCTAACAAGTTCTGATGTTTCCTTTCTTGCCCATTTATCAGCCTCCTCTATTTCCTGCAGAATCGGATTTTCTATAACTCGGTGTTTATTCATTACCTTCTGTACTATTTCTGGAATGTCAGGAAGGGTTATTTTGCTCCTCAGAAACGAGCTTACACATACCTCATCCGATGCAGATAGAACGGCTGGCATTGTCCCTCCAATAGATACTGCTTTGTATGCAAGTGAAAGGCAGGGAAATTTTTCTTTGTCGGGGGATTCAAATTCAAGTAGATGTACTTTTGCCAGGTCCAGGGGTTTAACAAGAGAAGGAGCTCTTTTAGGATAAGTAAGTGCATACTGGATTGGAAGCCTCATATCAGGCAATGAAAGTTGTGCCAAAATTGCACCATCACGGAACCTTACCAGAGAATGTATTATTGATTGTGGATGTATAAGAACACTAATACTTTCGGGTGGTACGCTGAAGAGTCTCACTGCCTCTATTACCTCCAGTCCCTTATTCATAAGTGTAGCAGAATCTACTGTTACCTTCTTCCCCATCTTCCACACAGGATGTGCAAGTGTCTCCTCTATTGTTATATTTTTTTTAATACCAGATATTCTGAATGGCCCACCGGATGCGGTAAGGATGATTTCAACGACCTCATCTTTGCTTATGCAAATACATTGATGTATCGCAGAGTGTTCAGAATCTATAGGAACTATCTCGCCGCCATATTTTCTGGCAGTATTCATTACAATTTCACCAAATGATACAAGAGTTTCTTTATTTGCGATA